>NZ_DCEA01000108.1:655-19505 GCF_002316705.1 Syntrophomonas sp. UBA1041 | reverse complement strand
CCGTTCCACATGGTGTCATAGACTATCGTGATCTGGTTTTCCTGATAAGCGTCCGCCCACTCGGCATACTTTTCGACTATCTGCAGGGGATCGTTTCTCCAAATGACGCCATGGCTGGTGGCGATCATATCAATAGGCAATCCCAGCGCGCTGATTTCCTGCAGCTTTCTTTTAAGTACCCCACTGAAGGGAGTCAAAATGTTGGCGTAATATTTCATGGCTTCTTTAAACAAATCGCACTGATCCACCAGATCGTTATACAGCTTGTCGGTTGCATAATGCTGACCGAAGGCGTCATTGCTGAACAGTATGTTGTCGCCGGTCAGGTAAGCCGCCATGCTATCGGGCCAATGAAGCATGGGCATCTCCACAAAGACCAATTGTTTGCCGTTGCCGGTATCCAGCTTGTCTCCGGTTTTTACTACCTTGAAGTTCCAATCCTCATGGTACATGCCTTTAAGGGATTTTACCGCATTGGCGGTGCAATAGATGGGGGTATCCGGGATAAGCTTCATCAGCTCCGGAAGAGCCCCGCTATGATCTACCTCCCCGTGATTGGCAACTATATAATCGATTTTTTTCAGGTCGATTTCTTGAGCCAGATTATTAATAAACTCGGCGGCAAAGGGTTTCCAAACGGTGTCCACCAGAACGGTCTTTTCTTCAAGGATCAAATAGGAATTGTAGGTCGATCCATGGTGGGTGGTTAGTTCTTCACCATGAAACGTCTGGAGCTCCCAGTCAACTTTCCCGACCCAGTAAACATTATTCTTGATATGCTTTTTCATTCAATCCACTCCAAACAAGTTATTTGCGCTACAGCCAAAATTAATGGATTAATAAGCGGACTATGCCATGGGCTCGAATTGATCTTTGCTTACCCCGCAGACAGGACAAACCCAGTCGTCGGGAATATCTGCAAAGGCTGTTCCCGGCGAAATCCCGGAGTCAGGATCTCCCGCTTCAGGGTCATAAATATACCCGCATATGGGGCACTCGTACTTCTGCAGGCGGGGGTCTGCGATTTTAGCTTCCTTCTTCTCAGCAACCGGGCGGGACGGTTCCGGAGGCTTGGCCTCCCCTCTTTTGAGCAGATGGTAGTAGGCATAAGTCAGGGGCTCTTCTTCGCTGAATACGGCCGCGTTGATCACTTTGCCGATAAACACCGTGTGGGTGTGGACATCAATACTGTCAACAACTTCTGCCTCCAGATAGCCGATGCTGTTTTCAACTAAATAAGGCGCGCCGGTTTCTCCCAATTGGAATGGAACCGAAGCATATTTTTCGATTTCTCTGCCGGACTTGAAGCCGAAATGACCGATCAGATCCAAAGGTACTGATTGGGGCAGGATTGAGACCGTAAACACCCCGCTGTTTTTAATGAATTGATTGGTTAGGTTGTTTTTATTGACACCTATCCCAACCAGGGCAGGGTCGGAAGTAATCTGAAAAACCGTATTAGCCATTTGGCCATTCAGCTTACCTTCCATGGTTGAGCTGATAACATACAGTCCATAACTGATTTTTCTGAAAATATTTGCATCCATAAGACTACACCCTTTCTGATAAGTATTTTTTTGCGCTCTGCGAAATAATTGTTTCTTGTTGGGTATGATCGGTAACAGCGGCTTATTGTCAGTATTATAACCGATTATCACCCTCAAAAGCTGAATGGGATTTCAGGAAGTTCATAAAGCCGCCTTCTTTTACAATGTCCGGATGTCAGTATAATTTATGGATTACTCGCAGACGGTATTCACTAGAGCTAAGCGCAATCCATGAACCAGCCATCCCGCAGCTGCTGATTCAAACCGGGCAAGAGCGCAAACGCATGCCAGACAGCAGGGGATGAAGGTGTTTTGCCAGGGGAAATGTGGACTGGATCTGCAATGACTGGAACACGCCGTTTAACCGTCCCTCCTTGGTCCGAGTATTGACGCAGTATTGATACTATGTTATATTACCTACAGTTAAAGGGGAGTAGCTTACAAGCCATAAGGCCAACAATCGGTGTAAAATCGCCTGGTCTTATACTCCTGAAGGGAAAGCAAGACCTTTAATATAACTCGGATTCTGCCGAGCTATATTAAGGGTCTTTTTGTTTACTGTGAAGTCGAATAGGAGTGGTTAAAGGATATGTTGGTGGAATTTGCCGATGTGGTATTGCATCTCGACAGTCACCTAGCTGAAATTGTGGCAACGTACGGAAGGTGGACTCACTGTTCCCTGCACTCATGGGATTCTTAAATTACTTTAAGCAGCGCAGATCAAAGAGCTGCCCTAAGAAGAATGCGAAATCAGGATATTCCACGGAGCGTCAGCTGGTTATAGGAGTATCCTGGATTGCATCTACAAACAGGAGTATGCGCATATACAAGAACAGCAGTATTATTATGGGCGACATAGCCGCTAATGACTGCCGCGGTTTGCTATGATGCCCCATTACATGAAATGAGGTTGAATCATGTCCTTGGATGAAATCATCATTACGTTGGCTTCCATAGTTATCATTGACATCGTTCTTGGAGGAGATAATGCGATTCTCATTGCCCTGGCCAGCAAAAACCTTCCTTCCGGACTGAGGAAAAAGGCGATGTGGTGGGGTGTGGCCGGGGCAGTTGCAGTACGTGGCCTATTTGCTACGGTAGCCCTTTATATCTTGAAGATTCCGCTGCTTCAATTCGTTGGAGGGTTATTACTGGTTTGGATCGCTATGAAACTGTTGGTGGAGAAGAAAGAAGTTGAATGTGATGCCGGTCAAAGCTTGGCAGAGGCGGTAAAAATAATCATCATAGCCGACGTCTTGATGGGATTTGACAACGTGATCGCCATAGCAGGCGCATCTCATGGGAGCCCGGTTATGGTCATTGGGGGTTTGCTCATCAGTGTACCCATTATAATATGGGGCAGCACTTATCTTCTGAAGTGGATGGATAAATATCCCTGGATTATATATATTGGCGGCGGGGTTCTTGCCTGGACCGCAGGGAAAATGATCGTAAGCGATAAGGTCTTTGCGGCTGCAGCAGCTCATAATATCCCATACTTTGAGACGCTGATCCCGATGCTGATTCTATTTGTGGTATTACTATGGGGGTATTATATGAACCGCTCCGGAAGGGTGGTATGCAAAACTGAATAGCCCCCAAAGCACAGGTACTGCAGATATCAGGGCGACAAATGGAGACTATGGAACCCTTATGCAATAACGGGCATAGGATGAATCAGATCCCAGTGCAGATTGATTAAAGGGGGTGATTCCATGTGTTGCCCGAGAAGTAGGATACGCAGAAGAAGGTGCAACTCTAATTGCGAACTCATTAGAAAGAGAAGAAGGCGGCATAGATGCCGTCCGGTCAAAAGAGGATGCTGTAGAAGACGGCATTGGTGTTAATCCCTGTAAATTTGAAAAGTGCCCTGTGCCAATTACCGGTGCTGAAGGGGCACTTTTCGGAATATAGGTTCCTCTCTCTGATCTCTTCTCAAACATACCCGCATCAAGGTAAACAATCTACGCATTGTGCGTCCATTTGAGCCATGGCCGCTCCTTTGATATTCCATTCAAAGGTGGAGAGTGTATTACCCTGAGTACACGGCGATCTCCCCAAATCCTATTCATTGGAACGCATCGATAACCAATCTCTTCCAGCGGCATATGATATAGTAACTATGCCGGAAGAAGGGAACTGTCTTGAATTACCGGGCTTGTTTTGCCGCTTACCTGCGGCGTCGGGGGCGCAGAGAATCTACAGTGAGAAGTTATGGCCTGGCCCTGGCGAAGTTCTGTAAATATTGCGGCGGTCAGGGGAGAAGGAGCAGCGTCTTAAGACAAATGGTTCCCCAGCAGATGGAGGCTTACAAGCTATATCTCCTGGAGCACAGAGGTTTGCGGCCATCCACCGTGAACCGGCGCTTGTCGGCATTATCAGCCTTTGCCCGGTTTCTTGTAAACAAGGGAATGCTGGCCGGCAACCCCCTCGACCTGGTCTCCCGGGTAGGAGGAAAAGCAGTTACATCGGAGCACCTGAGCATATCCTATGAGGGCGTTCAGCAGCTGCGCGCGGCAGTACATGAAGATGTGCTGAATCTCCGCGACCGGGTGGTGGTTGAACTGCTTTATGCAGGCTTGACGGTGCGGGAGCTTTGTGATCTAAAATATGATGACAGCTGGAGTGCGGACAAAAATGCCATAATCGCAGGTGAGCGCACGGTCGCCCTGCATGCCGGGGCTTGCCTGGCCCTGGAGCATTATATGATTTTAAGGCCAATTCTGCGGGGCGACTATTTTCTGGTCGGTTTGGGGCCGCAATGGTCGTTGAGGCCGGGCAGCGTCTATGGGATCGTGGGCAGATTGGCCCGATTGGCCGGGGTGAGCATCGGGATAAAAGACTTGCGTCTGGCCCGTTATGCGGCCGAAGCCTTTGGATTCCAACCGGCCTATATTCCCGCTGCTCTGGCAGCGTAACCAGGGTTTCATAAAAATAGCGATTATCCCGCGCGCTTGCGCCGGGGTTGAGCCGAACCTGCCTTAACGGCAGGCTTTTTGGTTTTTCAGGCCTTATTTAACCAATCTGTTCTCGATTTGATTCTGTTTAGTTTGGCTGTTTTTCGCCCCTCGATTACGGGGATATGTCATCTCTTAGAGAGGTTGGCGATTTTATTGATACGGTTTGGCAGCTGGTTTTCAAGATTTTAAATATTTAATATATCGGCCCCTTGTCATTCAAGTATAGTAAAAGGGGAATTACTGATCAGAGAGGTGATATAGCTTGTTCTCCGATATTATTGAGACCCTCTATGCCAACCGGAATGCGGAAAAGGCCTTCTACATGGCCAAATACATGAAGGACCAGTTCCCGTTTCTGGGCATCCCCAAACCGGAACGGGTGAAGCTCGCGTGTCCGTTTATCAAAGCGGCCCAGAAAGCACAGGCTGTCGATTGGGAAATGATTCAGAAGCTGTGGGAGCTGCCGGAGCGTGAATTTCAGTATGTGGCCCTGGACTATCTTCAGGCTGTGAAGAATCACCTGCAGGCCGAAGATATAGAAAAGCTGGAGATCCTGATCACCGCCAAATCGTGGTGGGACACCGTGGATCTGCTGGCCAGCAATGTCACCGGCCCTTTGTGTGCCCGGAACAAGGAACTGATAGAGAGCCATATCTTAAAATGGGCGGCAAGTGAAAAAATCTGGCTGGCCCGAACTGCCATCCTGTTTCAACTGAAATATAAGGCCGAAACCGACCCGGAACTACTCGAATGGATTATTCTTAAAAACAGCCACAGCAATGAATTCTTTGTCAACAAGGCTATCGGCTGGGTGCTGCGGGAGTACTCCAAAACCAACCGGGACTGGGTACGGGATTTTGTAAACCGGCATGACTTATCAAAACTCAGCCGGCGCGAAGCCAGCAAATATTTGTAACAAACCAATCTCAACCCCGGTTCAACCTCGGCGCCCTGTTCCAACCGGATCGCCCCTGCTGCAATCCCCTTAAAAACTGCCATGCTCGGCCCAAGGCCTCAACGGCTGCCCTGTTACCGGGCCGTCTGGCCTTTACTTGAACGGTACTGGCTGGGACTGAGCCCTACCCGGCTCTTGAACAGCCTGCTGAAGGAATTGGTTTCGGCATAGCCCACTCTTTTGGCGATGGAGGCCACGGTGTCATTGGTAGTCAGCAGGAGCATCTTGGATTTCTCCAGGCGCAGCTCGATCAAGTAGTCGATGTAATTGACCCCGGTCTTGTCTTTGAACAGACGGCTGAAATAAAAGATGCTCAAATGGATGTGTTGGGCAACGTCCTCCAGGCTGATATTCTTATGCAGGTTTTTTTGTATGAATTCATGGGCGCGCGAAATCAGCTCGTGCCCGGCGTCATTGGCATATTGGTCCAAGAGACGAATGGAATTGTACACCATTTCAGTCAGCTGAGCCTTGATATCAGCCTGGCTTTGAGCGGTGTTCATGCCTCTGATGAGATTATTACGGAACAGCACCAAAACATCCGGTGAATGATGCCGGTCAGTAATGAAATGGATGATGGTTATGGCCAGTTCCTGGGAGCGGCTGCGCAGAATCTCGATGTCACCCTGCGCATATGCCAGCAGCTGCTGCCAGATATTATCCATCATTTGAGAAGCAGCGTCCTGGTCACGCAGCAATATTTTTTCGGTGAGTTCTTTAATGCAGTCACGGTTGCGCAGGCCGGCTATAGACGGTAATGATTTCAAAAGCTTGTCGAATATCCTCAGGATTTCCTGGGGACGCGCGGGCTTGAGCAGATAGTAGCTGGCCCCGGTTTTCATGGCGTTTAATATATAGTCGGAATCGTCGTAAGCGGAAATCATAGTAATTTCTATCTCAGGGTCGAGTTGTTTGAGCTTTTCAGTCAGCTCGACACCGTCCATGCCCGGCATTTGCACATCGATAAACGCGATTTGCGGCCTTATGGCTTTGGCGATCTCCAAGGCCGCATTCCCCGAACGCGCATAATAGACCTCTTTTACCATGGGCCGCTCTTTTTCCAGCAACAATCTTATTACCTTGCCTTCTAATATGTCGTCATCTGCAACCAATACGTTAAGCACTTGTTTCCCATCCTTTATCATAGGGTATATACAGAGTAATCGTGGTTCCCTGACCGGGCCTGCTCTGCAGTTCCCATTCGAATCTGTCGTCATGCTGATAGCGCAGCCGCTTGATCACACTGCTTATGCCGATGCCGGTGATATTATTGTCACCGGAGAATTTGGTCTGCAGCTGCAGGATTTTATCCAGGGTGCAGGTGGGCATTCCCAGGCCGTTGTCCTCGACCTGCAAACGAACCCGTCCGGCCTGGCGGACCGCCGATATCGTTACCGCCCCGCCTTCCTCTCTGGGTTCCAACCCGTGTATCAAGGCATTTTCCAATAAGGGCTGAATCGAAAAGATCGGTATCTCCAGATTCAAGCATTCGGGCTCAATCTGAATATTCACCTCGATGGTATCATGCAAACGGGTCTGCTTTATCAACAAATAGTCGTGAATATATTTGATCTCTTCTTCCAGGGTCACTACGCGGTCGATTTTTTTATAGCTCACCCGCAAAAGTTCGGCCATGGCATAGACCATCTCCTGTGTTTTAGGGGCATCCTCAAGAATGGCCTGCCGGCTGATGGTGTTTAAGGTGTTGAATACGAAATGGGGGTTGATCTGGGCGTGGATGGCCTGCAATTCGGCTGTGGTCAAGGCGCTTTCCAGAGCCTGCTTGGCCTTCATTTCCCGCACCAGTTCCAGATTCTGCTCATTGATCTTGTTCTGGAATATGCTGACCATGCCTTTCTCAGCAATGAAGTTGGCGATAGTGAAGATTAACCGGCCGGCGGCTTCGAATTTATCCCGGGGTACGGAGGGCACTTCTTGGTGGAGCTGATCGAGCTCCGGGTAATCTTTGAGATTAATGGCGGGCTTGGTAATCCGCTCCAGGGAATCATCTTCCACATGGACTTGTCCGGTCATAACCGCACCCAGGTACTGTCCTTCCACAATAATAGGTGAGGATAAATCAATCAATCCCATATGGCAGCGATACATGTAGGGCTGTCCGGTACGAACTGCTTCAATGCCGGCGTAAGCGTCTGATTTTTCACACCCGGCGCAACCGATGGGATGGGCTCTGAGTTTTTGACAAAAAGGATGGAAGTTGCCGTAGCTGGTGATGGGTTTGCCCTGATAATCCACAATTATTGCCGCCAGTCCGGTAGCATTGCAAAAACAGTCGATAATCTCCTGAAGAATCTTAACATCCACAACATCGCCCAGGTGAAAAATGTGTTTTGAGCTGTTTTTTGCCATTCTATTTTTCGCCCCCAGTTGCTTTTTTCCATTATATAATTGTTGCCCTTACAACTATTGTCATCCGACTCCCTTTGGCAAATTTGGATAGCAATACGGCATGGATTGCATCACCCTTAGAATAGCTTTAACCAGTTTTTGATTCAATGGCAAATTATGATACTGACAGCGCAAAACATAAAAGCCCTGCTCCTCAAATCCTTTCTTGCTGACCTGCAAGATGTAAATTTCAAAGCAATAGGTGCTCTATCAAAGGCAAATGCTACCCCAGGCTATTTCCCCGGCAAGTAGAAATCCTAGTGTATCAGCGCGAGAGCTTGAAAAACTGAGTTTCTATTCTGGGGAGGAAGGGCGCTATGGCCGAAGAGAAACCGCGCGTAATTCAAGAATACGTTCCCGGCAAACAGGTCACTCTGTGTCACATTATTGCCCACCCCGAAAGCAAATTGTCTGCCAAGCTCGGCTTTGAAGGGGATAAAGCCATAGGCGTGATGACCATCACCCCCAGTGAAGCAGCCATCATTGCGGCGGACCGCACCATCAAAGCCGCCCCGGTTGATATCGTATTCGTGGACAGGTTCACCGGATCGCTGGTTGTTACCGGCCCGGTGAGCGCTTTGGAAATGGCCTTGAATGAAGCCAACAATTTCCTGGCCGCCATACTCGGTTTTCAAAAAGCGCCCCTTACCAGGTCTTGATATGCGCACCATGTTTGTTGGCCCCAGCGGGGCCGGAAAGACCACTTTGATCAATGCTTTGCTCTTGGAGCATAAAGAGGCCAATAAGACCCAAACGGTTGATTTCAGAGGAGAATATGTGGATACGCCAGGGGAATACGCGGAGATACCTCGATTCTATCAGAACTGTTTCATCAGCACCCAGCAGGCCGATCTGGTGGTTGTGGTGCTGGCAGCGGATGTAGACCGGGAGCAGATCCCGCAGGGATGGACTCTGGCACTACTCAAACCGGTGGTGGGGGTGGTGAGCAAAATCGACAGACCCCAGGCCGATATAGCCAGAACCATCAGATTTCTGGCCCATGCCGGGGTACAGCCGCCCTACTACCCGGTTTCAGCCCGGACGGGCGAGGGGGTGAAGGAGCTTAAGGACGTAATTAAACAGCGGTGTTTTGATATATCCAAGGAGGTGGTCTGATAGGGGAGAAGAGCCTGGCCATATTTATAGAGCCATTAGTTTTTAAGTTAAGTCCCGAATTTGAAAGGAGCTGAGTAGCATGTCACAGGAAGCCCTCGGATTAGTGGAAACTCGCGGATTGGTTGGAGCTATCGAAGCGGCCGACGCCATGGCCAAAGCTGCCAATGTCAGCCTGGTAGGCTATGAGAAAATCGGATCCGGTTTAGTAACCGTAATGGTGCGCGGCGATGTAGGCGCTGTCAAAGCCGCCACTGACGCCGGCGCTGCCGCCGCCCAAAAAGTAGGAGAAGTGGTATCGGTTCACGTTATTCCTCGCCCCCATACCGACACTGAGAAGATCCTCCCCAAGACTCCATTATAATGTAAGAATTCAGCTCACATCTAAACGGAGGTGAACACTGTGCAGGAAGAACAACTGATTCAAAAGGTTATGGACGAAGTCCAGAAAAAAATGGCCGCCGAAGCAGTAGGCGCCGCTGCGGTTCCGAACATCCAAGAATGCGCCGCTGCAGGCATGACCGAGTTTGTAGGCACTGCTTTCGGTGATTCGATAGGTTTGGTCATAGCCAACGTGGATGATGCCATCCGCGAAAGGCTAGAGATCGATCCCAAATACCGCTCCATCGGTATTATAAGCTCCCGAGCGGGAGCCGGGCCGCAGATCATGGCTTGTGACGAAGCGGTTAAAGCCAGCAACACCGAATTGCTGATTTTCGAACTGCCCAGAGACGCGCATTTAATGGGTGCTCACGGTTCGTTGGCGGTTTTCGGCGCTGAGGAAGTATCCGACGCCCGCCGCGCCGTGGAAATCACCCTGGGGGCTATGAGCTGGACCTTCGGCGATATCTGGGCCAATGAAGTGGGCTTCTGCGAACTGCAGTATACCGCCCGGGCCAGTTATGCCCTGAACAAATTCTTCAAAGCCCCCCTGGGCAAGGCCTGGGGACTGGTGGTGGGCTGCCCGGCCGGAATCGGTCTGATGATGTCCGATGTGGCCGTCAAAGCCGCCAATGTCGAGATCGTGATGCATGCCTCTCCGGCTTTCAATACCAGCCATACCAATGAGTTCATGATCATGATAACCGGGGATTCCGGTGCGGTTAAACAAGCGGTAATGGCCGGCAGAGAATGCGCCCAGAAACTGCTTTCCACAATGGGCAGCGCGCCGCAGAGTATGCAAACTTCGTATATCCGGTAACGCATAAACGAAAGGAAGTGATTTGGGTGGCCTACGAAGACAAGACCTTTAAGACCAAACGATTTCAGGTTCTGGCAGAAAAGCCGGTAAACCGGCATTCATATTTAAAAGACTGGCCAGAAAAAGGTCTCACCGCTTTCCAGGGTGTTAAGGATCCCAAGCCAAGCATCAAAATAGAGAACGGGGTCGTCGTGGAAATGGACGGCGTCGCTCGGGCTGATTTCGATATGATTGACCAGTTTATCGCTGATTATTATATAGACAAATCCGTGGCCGAGGAAGTCATGGCTATGGATTCACTGAAGATCGCCCGGATGATTGTGGACATCTGCGTACCCCGTGAGGAAATAGTGCGGCTGGCCAAAGGGCTTACCCCCTCCAAATTTGTGGATGTGGTAACCAGGCTGGACGAGACCGAGATCATGATGGGTATTCACAAGATGCGCGCCCGCAAAATCCCAGCGATTCAATGCCATACCACCAGCGCCACTGACAATCCGGTGCAGCTGGCTGCTGATGCCGCTGAAAACCGGCTGCGCGGCTTCTCTGAAGCTGAAACCACGGTGGGGGTCGCACCCATAGCGCCGTTTAACGCCATTTCTATTCTGATCGGCGGGCAGACACCCCATGTCGGTCTGCTCACACAATGCGCCATCGAAGAAGCACTGGAATTAGAACTGGGTATGCGGGGTATGACCACCTATGCCGAGACCGTTTCCGTATACGGCACCGAGCGTGTTTTCGCTGACGGCGACGACACTCCATGGTCCAAAGCATTTCTGGCCGCCGGGTATGCTTCCCGCGGCATTAAACTGCGTTTCACCTCCGGCTCCGGCTCAGAGGTACAGATGGGATATGCCGATGGCCGCTCCATGCTCTACCTGGAAACCAAATGCATCATGATCACTAAGGGCGCCGGGGTGCAGGGCTTGCAGAACGGCTCCATCAGCTGCTGCGGTATCGCCATGTCTGTTCCCAGCGGGGTTCGCTCGGTGCATGCGGAGAATCTCATCACCGCCATGTGCGACCTGGAGAATGCCTCGGGCTGTGACCAGATCTTCTCGCCTTCCGACCTGCGCCGTGCGGCGCGGACCTTCCCGCTGGTTATAGCCGGAACCGACTTTATCTTCTCAGGGTACGGCGGTGTTCCCAATTATGACAACATGTTTGCCGGCGCCAACTTCGACGCCGAAGACTTTGACGACTACCTGGTGATACAGCGTGACCTGACTGTGAACGGTGGTCTGGTACCGGTGACCGAAGAGCAGACCATTGCGGTGAGAAACCGGGCCGCCCGGGCCATACAGGCGGTATTTAAAGAATTCGGCTTCCCGGAAATCACTGATGAGGAAGTGGAAGCCGCCACTTACTCTCACGGCAGCAAGGATATGCCCCCGCGCAGTATCCGCGAAGACATCAATGCCGCTCAGGACATGATGAAAAAGGGCATAACCGGTTTAGACCTTATTAAAGCCCTGATAAAACATGGCTTTGAAGATATTGCCGCCAACCTTTTTCAGATGATGAAGCATAAGGTCACCGGAGACCTTCTGCAGACTTCAGCCATTGTCACCGCCGAGAATCAAGTATTGTCCGCCATCGGCGATATGCTCAATGACTATCGGGGTCCTGGAACTGGTTATCGCTTGGAAGAAGACACCGAGACCTGGGAGAAGATTCAGCGTATTCCTCAGGAAATCGATCCTGAGACTTACGAATCTTAATTTGGAAAGAGGTGGAGACCAGTGCAGATCAATGAACAATTAATTGCGGGCATTGTAGCCCAGGTAATGCAGGAATTGGCCAATGCGCCGGCCGCTTCGACTGCGGCTGTAGACTACAGCAAAGACATGACCCTGGCGGATAAAGGACCGGCTCAGAGAGGCACCAATCCCAAAGAAGTGGTAATCGGCATTGCACCTGCGTTTGGTAAAACCATGAACTATACCATTAAAAAGCTTCCCCATTCCCAGGTGCTGCGCGAGATCATTGCCGGAATTGAGGAAGAAGGCTGTGTCGCCAGAGTGGTAAGAGTTGTCAGAACCAGCGACGTTGGCTTTGTCGGGAACTATGCCGCCAAATTGGCCGGCTCGGGAATAGGCATCGGCTTGCAGTCCAAAGGAACTACGGTTATTGAGCATAAGGATATGACCCCGTTGACGAATCTGGAGTTATTCCCCCTGGCTCCCCTGGTGACCCTGCCTCTGTATCGCGCCATCGGACGCAATGCGGCCCGGTATGCCAAGGGTGACAATCCAGATCCGGTGCCGGTTATCCTGGATCAGACAGTTCTGCCGATTTATCAGCCTACCGCGGTGTTGCTGCACAATCGGGAAACCAGCGAGGTGGTTTTCAACGCCGAACACCGTGATGTAGAATTTAAATTCTCTAATTAAGAAAAGCGGAGGTGACTAGCATGGATCCCAAAGCTATTGAATCACTGGTTCGTGAGGTATTGCGCAATGTGAACCAGGCCAGTGCTGCCGGCAGCGGTTCGGCCTTAACTGCGCAAGACTATCCTTTGCAGGAGAAAAGACCTGCGTTGATAAAAAGCCGTACCGGCAAAGGCCTGGATGAATTGACCCTGGAAGGTGTCAAAAAAGGGGAGATCACTTTTGAAGACCTTCGCATCCACCCCGACACCCTGGAATACCAGGCTGAGATCGCCGAAGCGGCGGGGCGGCCTTCTCTGGCCCAGAATTTCCGGCGCGCCAAGGAGTTGACCGCAGTGCCTGATGAGGAAATCCTGTCCATTTACAACTCGCTGCGTCCCTTCAGATCTTCGAAACAAGAACTGCTGGGTTATGCGGATCGTCTGGAAAAGACCTACAATGCAACAACTTGTGCCCAGCTGATCCGGGAAGCAGCCGAGGTATACGAAAAACGCGACATGCTGGCTTAAATCAGGGATTCGGGGCAGGGTTTAAGGCCCTGCCCCGGCAAACCCTTATGAGGGGTGAAATAATGGCTTTAATTGCAGGCGTAGACATTGGCAATTCCACTACCGAGGTGGCCATTGCCCGTATTGACAACTCCCAGTTGGAATTCATCGCCAGTGGGATTGACAGAACCACCGGCGTAAAGGGGACTAAACAAAATATCCGCGGCATTATCAATGCTTTGACCGATGCCTTAAGGTTTACCTCGTATGATATTGACGATATCGACCTGATATTGCTCAATGAAGCCACTCCGGTAATCGCCGACATTGCTATGGAAACGATCACTGAAACCATCATCACCGAGTCGACTATTATCGGGCATAATCCATCCACTCCCGGGGGTATCGGTTTTGGCGTAGGTAAGACCATTTATCTAAAGGATCTGGCCGCTTACAACGGGCCGGACGCGGTGATTCCCCTGGTTGATAACGGCTACGATTTTGCGGAAGTAGCGGCAGCCATTAATCAAGCCATAGACCAGGGCAAGCCGGTTGCCGGGGCCATTATACAAAACGATGACGGGGTCTTAATAAGCAATCGCCTCAAATATATCATTCCTATTGTGGATGAAGTGAGGTTTATCGAAAAGGTGCCGGTCAATATGCAGGCGGCCGTAGAAGTGGCCGAAAGTGGCAAGACCGTTGAAACCCTTTCCAATCCCTTTGGCATTGCCACGGTGTTTAATCTCGATTCTGAAGAAACCAAGATGGTAGTTCCTATTGCCCGTGCCTTGATCGGCAACCGCTCCGCAGTAGTGATAAAACCCCCGGCAGGGGATGTGCGGGCCCGCCGTATTCCGGCCGGCAAATTGCAGATTTTTGGACAGAGGCATAATGCTTCCATTGATATAGAAGCGGGTTCCGACGAGATCATGACTTCGGTCGAAAAAGTGCGCCCTATACTCGATGTGCGCGGCGAAGCCGGGACCAATGTAGGCGGAATGACCGAAAGGGTGCGCGCGGTGATGAGCAAGCTCACCGGTCAGCCCCTGGAAGAGATGACCATTCAAGACATCCTGGCGGTTGATATGTTCGTACCCCGGGAGGTGCAAGGCGGGGTGGCCGGAGAAACCGCCCTGGAAAACGCGGTGGGGCTTGCCGCCATGGTCAAGACCAACCGCCTGCCCATGCAGCAGGTCGCGGAGGAACTGCAAAAAGAGATCGGTGTCCGGGTGGAAATAGAGGGCGTAGAAGCCAATATGGCTATTATAGGCGCATTAAGTACCCCCGGAACTGCCATACCGCTGGCCATTGTGGATATGGGCGGCGGGTCCACCGACGCCGCCATCATCAGCGTCAGCGGCGAAACTTACTCAACCCACCTGGCTGGCGCCGGAGATATGACCACCATGTTAATCAAGTCTGAACTCGACCTGGACAATATGGACATCGCCGAAGATGTCAAACGCCACCCGCTGGCCCGGGTAGAGAGTATGTTCCACATTCGCATGGAAGACGGTTCGGTCAGATTCTACAACGACCCCCTCCCGGCTCATGTATATTCGCGGGTGGTGGTCTTAAAAGGTGAAACCCTGGAACCGATCATAAGTCACCATTCCATGGAAAGGATCAGAACGGTGAGAAGGGAAGCCAAGCGCCGTGTATTTGTACGCAACGTGCTGCGCGCTCTGCGCCAGGTGGCTCCGGACGGCAACATCCGCCTGCTGGACTTTGTGGTCATGGTGGGCGGATCGGCCTTGGATTTTGAAATCCCGGAAATGGTGACCGAAGCCCTGGCTGAATACAAGATCGTGGCCGGACGGGCCAATATCAGAGGGTCTATGGGACCCAGGAACGCTGTGGCTACAGGCCTGGTCCTGTCATATTTCGGCCATAACAATCGGGGGAAGGCGTAATTATGAGAGATTTAACGGCTAAAGAAACCTTGAGCATAGTGGTTTGTCATGAAGACGGCGAGTCGGCCCGGCAGCTGGCCGAGTATGCCAGCCGGGGCATAGAGGAAGAGCATATGCCGGTCTTGCTGTTGCCGGTTGCCACGGGCAACAGCATAGAACTGGCCCGCTTGGCCTGTGAAACCTCTCTCCTGGCGGTAGGGGTCGGCATTGACCAACAGGGCAGCATTTCCCTGACCCACTTCCAAATGCCGGCGGATAAACCGGTATTGCATGCGCCCAGTGGGAGTGATACCCGGAAAGCCCGGCTGATGGGAGGCAATGCCGCCCGCTTGTATAAGCGGATTCCGTTTATTTTTGAATAGACTCTTAGCCTTAGATTATCTGCACTGACTGTTACATTCCATGGAATCATGGTTGGAGGGAAAAACCGTGACACAAGCAATAGACGAAGCAACCCTGGTAAGGTTAATCGCAAAGGCCGTGTCGGCCGTACAGCAGGAAGAGCGGCTCTTGATTCCGGTGGGTATTTCCAATCGTCATGTGCACCTGTCCCGGCCGGACATAGAAGCCCTTTTCGGCTCCGGCTATCAAATGCGGGTGTTCAAGGCATTGGGTCAACCCGGGCAGTGTGCTTATGAAGAGATTGTCACTCTGGTCGGCCCTAAAGGCGCCATACCGGGAGTCAGGGTTTTGGGGCCCCCCCGGGAATCTACTCAAGTGGAGATATCCATGACTGACGGCTATACCCTGGGGATCAATCCCCCGCTTCTGGAGTCCGGGTTAAGGTCTCCCACCCCCACTTTGTCAATCGTCGGCCCCAGGGGCGCCATTACCTGTTCACAGGGGGTCATATGCGCCCTGCGGCATTTGCACATGAGCCCTCCGGAGGCGGCCGGATTAGGAATCAAGGACGGTGACACGGTCAGCATACGCTCTCATGGAGATCGGGCGCTGGTCTTTAACAACGTCAGGGTGCGGGTAAGGGAAGATTTTAAAACTGAATTTCACATCGATGTCGATGAAGCCCGTGCGGGCAACATCAAAAACGGAGAATTTGTCGAGCTATTGGAGGGATAACCGGATGAATACTGAGACGATTGTTCAAGCCATTACCAAACAGATTATGGAGAGGCTGGACCAATCCGGAAACATTGCACCGGAGCACGTCTATCACGTGCCTGGTCCATCCCAGGACGGAAAAGACGGGATATTTGAAGACCTGGAAATGGCTATTGACTGTGCCTGTGCAGCTCAACAACAGCTGCCCAAGCTGGGCTTGGAAAAGCGGGGCCGAATCATTGAGGCCATTCGGCGGGCCGGGGAGAAGAATGCCGAGCTTCTGGCTAAAATAACCACTGAAGAAACCGGCATGGGCAGGCCGGAGGACAAGGTCAACAGAATACTCCTGGCGGCTTTGAAATCCCCCGGCATGGAGGATATAAAACCGGAGGTGTTTGCCGGGGATTTCGGCCTTACCCTGGTGGAAAGACAGCCTTTTGGAGTGGCGGTGTGTATTACTCCGTCCACCAACCCCACCGAGACGACCATATGCAATGCCATTGGCATGATCGTGGCCGGAAACTCGGCTGTAATCAGCCCCCACCCCAATGCCAAAAAGGTGACCCATAAATGCGTGCAGATCATCAACGAGGCTATCGCTCAGGCCGGCGGCCCCCCCAATTTAATCGTTACCATGACCGACCCCACCCTGCAGAAGACCATGAAATTGCTCAAGCATCCCAAAATCAGCCTGGTGGTGGCCACCGGAGGACCCGGGGTGGTTAAAGCCGTTATGTCCTCAGGTAAAAAGGCCATCGGCGCCGGAGCCGGGAACCCTCCGGCGCTGGTGGATGAGACTGCCGACATAGTCAAGGCGGCCCGCGACATTGTGGTGGGAGCCAGCTTTGACAACAACCTGAACTGCATCGGCGAGAAAGAAGTGGTGGTAGTAGAGTCGGTGGCCGATCAGCTCATGGCCGAATTCGCGAAGCAGCCTACTTACATCATGAAAGAGCGCAGGGATATCGACCGCCTGACCAGCCTGCTCACCACCGCGGAAGGAGATTTCGACCGCGACTGGGTGGGCAAAGATGCCATTTGCATTCTTCAAGCCCTGGGCATCGAGGCCCCGGATGACGTCAAGCTGATCGTCTACGAAGTTGAAGCCGACCATATCACGGTGATGGAAGAGTACATGATGCCGATTCTGCCGGTGGTAAGAGTGCCCAATGTCCAGGAAGGCATCAGGCTGGCAGTGCTGATGGAAGGCGGACGCCATCACACTGCGGTGATGCACTCCAAAAACGTGGACAACATGACCGCGTTCGCCCAGGCGGTCAAAACCACGATTTTTGTTAAGAACGGATCTTCCTTAAACGGGGTCGGGTACCTGGGCGAAGGACATTTCACGGCTACCATCGCAGGTCCCACCGGGGAAGGTTTGACCTCAGCCCGAACCTTTACCCGCGCACAACGCTGTGTACTGGTCGACGGATTCAACCTGCGCGGATAATACCTCCCCCGGGTGCGGGATCCGCGATGAGTAGCGCTTCAAAAAGCGGAGCTGCTGAGAGTCAATGGGATGGGCTAGTAATAGGAATGGAGGGAAAGACGTGGCGATCCGAACAGCACTGGGATTAGTCGAAACGGTGGGGCTGACCGCAGCCGTTGAATTCGCTGACGCAGCCGTGAAAGCCGCCAATGTAAAGCTGCTTGGCTACGAATTAACCAACGGCCTGGGCTGGGTAACAGTAAAGATTGCCGGCGATGTGGCCGCAGTTCAGGCGGCCGTGAGCGCGGGTACGGCCGCAGCTTCACGGGTGGGCCGGGTGGTCAGCCAGAAGGTGATACCCAGGCCCCACCATGAATTGGAAAAGTTGATAGATACGCCTCAAACCGTGAGGGCTGAGGAACCCGCGGAGGCTCCCGCCCCAGCAATAGAAGCAGCGGATGGGGAGCAAGAATTCATTCCGGGCATCGAGCCCGGGGAGGAGAGTGCTGAGGATAAAGGCCCGGATTCGGCCCCGGACGCCGCAGAGGCTAAAGGCGAGCCGGATGGGGTTTCATCCGCACCGGCGGCAGAGGAGCCGCGTGAAGCGGAAACTGATGCGGAGCGGCCCGCTGACGCCCCGGCGGATTCCGCAGCCGATGAAAATCAGGATCAGACGCCTCTCCCCATAGAAACTGATCCGGATGCGGCGGAAAAGACTGAGCCGGCCAGGCCCGCCACCTGCAACATTTGCGGCGACCCGGCCTGCCCGCGAGTCAAAGGGGAGCCGCGTACACTGTGTATCCATCATAAAGCATAACCGGGGTGACGGAGGATGACTAAAATGCTAACCAAAGTGAACCCATTGGAAAATGCCAATCTCTTGATTAATCAACTGGCGGCCTGCATGGGAGAAAACCAGGTTGAAACCGCAGCAGGCCCCCTGTTCGTGGGAGTGGATGTGGGCACCGCCAATGTAGTCAGTGTGGTGGTTGATGCACTTGGCACCCCTATAACCGGGGAAATCACCCCGGCCCGGGTGGTGAGGGAAGGCATGGTCACCGATTATCCGGGGGCGGTTGGTATTGTGCGCCGCCATATACAAACCCTGACTCAGCGCCTGGGCCAGGAGCTGTTCAAAGGGGCTTCCGCCATCCCGCCCGGTACTGAGGGGGCCAACAGCAAAGTCACCCGTTATATCCTGGAAGCCGCCAATTTGGAGGTAGCCCGGATCATCGACGAACCTACCGCGGCCTCGCTGGTGCTGGGAATTGATGAAGGGGTGGTTGTGGATGTGGGCGGCGGAACCACCGGCATTTCGGTATTGGAAAACGGCCGGGTTGTCTATACCGCGGATGAGCCTACCGGCGGGTTTCATCT
>NZ_DCEA01000108.1:0-525 GCF_002316705.1 Syntrophomonas sp. UBA1041 | reverse complement strand
GTTTCATCTCGACCTGGTTATCGCCGGCAATTATAAAATATCTACCGAGGAAGCCGAGGCCAGAAAACGCGACCCCAGGGAGCAGGCGGTGATGTTCCCGGTTGTGCGGCCGGTTTTTGAAAAAATCGCCAGCATAATCAACCAGCACCTGACCGGCAGTACCCCCGGGGCCATTTATCTGGTAGGGGGCACCTGCAGCTACCCGGGTTTGGATTATGTTATTCAGCAGGAAACCGGATGTCCGACATTTGTTCCCCAATTGCCTTATCTGGTTACACCGCTGGGCATCGCATTATCATTCAAGGAGTGAGACAAATGGATAATGATCTGGTCGAACAAATTGTCAACGAGGTCCTGAAAAAGATGACCGCCCTGGAGGAAAGCAAAGCGCCGGTTCCCCAAGGTAAACGGGCTTTAGTTCTGTTCAGCGGAGGAACCATTGGATTAAAAGAGGTATTGGGGCAGCTGCAGGCCATAGCCGCATCCAATTACCGGCTGCAGGTGGTCTTGACCCCGGCCGCGGAA
>NZ_DCEA01000058.1:3652-5207 GCF_002316705.1 Syntrophomonas sp. UBA1041 | reverse complement strand
CGCTTTTGTCGACGGTCTGACAGCAGGATGACCTGCCGTCAGTTTGCCTTTCAGTCAAGTGCCGTCTATTTTAAAAATTTAATGGTGAAGGGATATTGAAAGGGCTGCCCGTTGCTGACATTAAGTGACGCGATTACAACCAGGATCATATCGACCACACCCAGTGCGCCAAGCAGAAGAAGTGTCAAAAGGCTCAAAGGAATAAACACTAGGGTCACCAATAGTATACCTGCCACCATCAGCCCGACCACCGCATAAATGCTCATGGATATCTGGAAATTCAGGGATTCCTTGCCCTGTTCGTCCACCAGCGGGTATTGATCCCTTCTCAACAGCCATACAATCAACGGTCCCAATACGTTTCCCAGAGGAAGCCCGGTAAAGGCAAGAAAAGCGCTCAAGTGACATGCCATAGCCCAGTTGCGTTCGGTGGGATCGCCAGAATCCATATTAATACCTCCTATTTGATCCATTGCAGCTTCTGATGTCAGATAACGGCGCTCATTTTGCCCCAACCTCGATCCGGGCCGGATTGGTTATGCTTTTTCCCGGGCCGGGCCGAGTATCATTTCAAACAGTTGATATTGCAGAGGTAGCAATGATCCGGGGATTGTCAGCACATCCCGATACTTTCAGCGGATCCGCCGGGATCATGAAGCGTCCACTTACAGTTCTCCGTCCCGGCGGGCATGGCCGGAGCCGAATCGGGTATCTTCAAAATCTCCATATATATTAATTTTATAGGCATTACAGGGCAAATATCAAGACCCAAAGCAAGGCGCCCAACCTTGTTTGGGTCTGTTCAAAAGCAAATCATTGGCCTTAAATGGCAGTTTTATTAAAACCGGTCGCCTCCGCGCTTAAATCCCGCTGGCCTCACTGCGCACTTCACCCGTTTCATAGGCCAAAAGATATTCGGCCCAGTTGGAAGCCCACTCGCGCAAAGCCTGAATTCCCAGTGGTGACGGCGTTTTCGACTCGCTGTGTGCAGCGATTTTGAGAGCCAGGCTGCGGTAGATTTGGGCCTGATCCGATTCGGGAGCCAGTTCGACGGTGGTCTTGCCCTGAAGCTCACTCTGGGTTACGGTAATGGAGCGGGGAATGTATTCTATAACTTGCGTGTTGGTCTTTTGAACGAAATCGTCCACGATCTCCCTGGCATAGGGGGCATTGATGGAATTGGCAATGAGACCGCCCAGTAAGGCCCCGCCGCTTTTGGAGTATTTCTGTATACCGCTGAAAAGATTGTTGGCTGCATATATGGCCATAAAATCCGCCGAAGAGACCGTAAACACGTGTTCGGCGATTCCCTCCCGAATAGGCATGGCAAAGCCTCCGCAAACAACATCGCCCAGCACATCGTAAATGACAAAATCAAGATCCAGGGTCTCAAACACTTTTTGTTGTTTAAACAATTGAACCGCCGTGATGATTCCCCGGCCGGCGCATCCCACCCCCGGCGCAGGACCTCCGGCCTCTACGCAATAAACCCCGCCATAGCCTTCAAAAATAACTTCCGCAGGCTTAACCACGGTTTTTTCCCGCAGAGTGTCGA
>NZ_DCEA01000058.1:2765-3406 GCF_002316705.1 Syntrophomonas sp. UBA1041 | reverse complement strand
AAAGTATTGGTGGAGTCGGCTTTGGGATCGCAGCCAAACTGCATCACTTTAAAGCCTTCCCTGGCCAGAGCGGCGCTGATGTTGGAAGTCGTAGTGGATTTTCCTATTCCCCCTTTGCCGTAGATAGCAATCTGTTTGATCTTCTTCGCCAATTCGTTCACCTCTGATTTTCTTTGTCTTGATTGCGTAAATAATGGTGCAGCTTGCGCAGCACCGGCTCAATAAGTCCCGGTATGGCCAAGACCTGAATACCCGCTTGCGTCAAAGCTTCTTCGGCTCCCGGCCCCACCCGGCTGACCAGGATCACCCGGCAGTCGGACAGACTCTGAACGGTATGCTGGAGGAGATTGTCATGGTTTGCTTCGCTCCCGCATAGGGGAACTGTTTTACGCAATTCATAAAACTCCGGACCTTTTTCCTCCAAATCAAAAACGAGAAACTGTCCAGCCCTCCCAAAATGCTGGTTTATCACTTTTCCGTCACTGCTGGCCACGGCCACCCGGCAGGACATATTTCCACCACCTCACATGCATGCATTGCGCTTTTTATCCGTGTGAAAAGGTCTGCATGGGACTATCGTATAAAACAGCGGCCAAATCCGTTTTCGAGCCGGGAATGCCGCAGGCGTCGGCCCGGCACTG
>NZ_DCEA01000058.1:1090-2665 GCF_002316705.1 Syntrophomonas sp. UBA1041 | reverse complement strand
CCGCAGGCGTCGGCCCGGCACTGCTGGCAATGCCGGAAAACGGGCAGATGATCCTCGGCGTTACTGCGCGCCCGGTTTAAGTCTTCGCAGGAAGGAGGACTGAGGTGCGCCATCTGGTTTTGAGGTATTAGAGGAATGATATTGATCAATGAAGCCCCAACACGGGCTGTAACCCTGGCAACTTCGCCGACATGCCCGTCGTTAAGCCCGGGAATGAGAACCGTATTAATCTTTACGATTAAGCCCAGTTTAGCCGCTTTGTCAATGCCCTTGAGCTGAGCCAGCAATAGCCAGCGTGCTGCTGCCGAACCGGTTAAATATTGCTTTTGATAGACTATGTGCGAGCAAATTTCTTGCAAAATTTGTATATTGACCGCATTCACTGTTACAGTGACGGTCTTGACCCCGACATCTACGATCTTTTGCGCCTTTTCTTCCAAGAGCAGGCCGTTGGTGCTGAGGCAATTGATCAACTGTGGAAATCGGGCATGGATCAATGCGAAGGCATCCAGAGCATGATCGCTAGCCAGCGTATCACCGGGACCGGCGATGCCGGCCACAGTAATGTCAGGGCACAGCGCCAACGCCCGTTCAACCGTATTTACGGCTTCATCCGGGGTCAGAATTCCCCGGCTTACCCCGGGGCGCTTTTCGCATTTATTAAACCCCCGGCGGCAGAATTTGCATTGAATGTTGCAGGAAGGACTGACCGGGAGATGGATCCTGCCAAATTTAAAATGTGCTTCGCTGTTAAAGCAAGGGTGGGTCTTGACTAGATGGCTGAACGGTGATTCTTTATGATTATTCGGGCATCCTGACATTTTTTCTCCTCCTCCAAACCAGTGAACCATCGCCGGAAAGCTGCAAAGCTGAGATCAGAAAAGGTCAATCCGCCTCCAGTTTTCTGGTCAGAGAAAGATCCAATTTATATGGTCCAGTATTCCTATTATAATACTAAGTATTTTAGCTGTCGTGGTGTTTGGTGTCAATCCCCAAGTTCGCTCTTCGAACGATAAAGGCGAGCCGCACGACTGGGCGCCGATTCTTTCACTCAGCACCATATGATTGACCCCGGGGATCCACCGCTTGGATCAGCTTACTGTTTTGTTCTGACTTACGGGGCAAGTTCTAAAGAGCCGTATCCTGGAAAATCGCTTCCGATACATCCTGAGAGCTGTTGGAAATAAACGTCTCTTCCCCTCCGTCTTGGAGTAGATTTCTGACCTTGTGCCTGATCCAGCCGAATTCGGCAGATGCCCGCACATCGCTGTTGTAACGGGGCCTGGGCAGTTTAATATCGATGACTTCTCTTATCTTTCCCGGGTTAGGCGACATCACCGCCACTCTGTCGGCAAGATAAATCGCTTCTTCGATGCTATGGGTGACAAAGATAATGGTTTTCCCGGTTTTTTCCCATATGCGGAGCAATTCATCCTGCAAGCTTTCCCGGGTCTGAGCGTCGACGGCGGCAAAAGGTTCATCCATCAGCAAAACCTCGGGATCGTAAGCCAGAGCGCGGGCAATAGCCACTCTTTGTTTCATGCCTCCCGACAACTCATGGGGATAGCGATCTTC
>NZ_DCEA01000058.1:533-972 GCF_002316705.1 Syntrophomonas sp. UBA1041 | reverse complement strand
AACTCATGGGGATAGCGATCTTCAAAACCCTGTAGTTCCACTAAATTGATAAACTTGTCGCTAATCGCTCCGCGTTCAGCCCTGGGTACACCTTTTATTTCCAGGCCAAATTCAACATTGTCCCGGACCGTACGCCAGGGAAAAAGCGCGTATCCCTGCAAAACAATGCCCCTGTCCAGGGCCGGACCGGTAATCAATCGGCCATCTATATAAATCTCGCCGGAGTCCGGATGAGCCAGACCGGCGATTAAGTCGAGGAGGGTGGATTTTCCGCACCCACTTGATCCTATAATGGCTATGAATTCGCCTTTTTCAACTTCAAGATTGACATCCTGTATGGCCACAAAACGCTTCGGCCCTTCACCGGTATTTTTAATCGGGTAAATTCGACTTACATTATGGATCGAAATTTTAGATTCCGTATTAAGAGCTTTTTTTG
>NZ_DCEA01000058.1:0-376 GCF_002316705.1 Syntrophomonas sp. UBA1041 | reverse complement strand
TTCCGTATTAAGAGCTTTTTTTGCATTTTGCTCCACTTTAGGTTTAAGCTTTAAAAACCCCACTTCCAATCACCTTCTTCTTGGATTTTTTCGGTGTTCAAATATTTATAATCAAAATAATTACAAAAACCCTACAGGCATATAATCTGACTGTCGGATATTGCATTGCCGGCTCAAACCAGTCTGATTTTCTCGTGTTTGTCAATTTGAACCACTTTGCCATCTTGAATGATAATTGTAAGCGAACCGAAGCGAATTTCTTCTATTAAATTGAGCAAATAATCCAAATCCAGACGAGAGATAATCAAACGTTCATCTTTCGAAAGGTTTTTTTCAAGACTCATCTTTTCACCTCCTGCCCTCCATTTCATTATAA
>NZ_DCEA01000007.1:0-21654 GCF_002316705.1 Syntrophomonas sp. UBA1041 | reverse complement strand
CCCCCACAAACCAACCGATTTTTTGAACTTGGGGCTTTTTATTAATGCATAGGCAAACAGCAGCAGGCATATGGTACTTAAAACATAGTACACATCAAAGGTGGTGCCCGTATAACCTGCCATTAAGGCTTCACCGGCGGCCAAATAAATCATTTGTTGTTCAGGCAGCGCCTGAAAATACTGATTACTTAAGGTTAGCATTTCAAAAGCCGGATTGGACGGATAGTAACAGGCAATACCAATTAAACCAAGTATTAATGCCAAAAGGACAGTAACGGGCTTTTCATGATATAAGAGGACAAAGAGGGCTAAATAGATTATTACAATAATCATATTGTTAAACAGATAGAGAAAATCCAAGCTCAGCAGCCCTAAAAACGGATTTTGCTGATAGAGTTCAAAGAATCCTCTAACAGTGTCCGGCGGTGGTGCAATCACATAGATAACAATCTGTATTGGTATTAAAATGAGCATTGCTAAAGCCAAATACTGGGCAACGCGAAAAAGCGGTCGAAAGCTGATATTAAATTCTTGATTCATAAGATATAACCCCCTTAAATAGTTTCCTTATACTTTTTGAATAAGTAATTTATAAGTTTTACAAGTTCATCTTTGATGTCGTTTTGTTTTGTGGAACCATTGGATGAGAAACTCAGCATGATCATTCCTTGAAGCGCATAAATAATAGTTTTAGCGACAACTTCAATATCTTCGGCTTGAATGATACCCTCTTTAATCAATCTAAAAAAGGAAGTCTGCCATATACCGTGAAACTTTTGCTCCAGCTTTTGATAACTGTCATCCCCCTCCGGTTTAATAAAAGGATAAAAATAAAAGAAACGAAAGACATTCGGATGCTTGAAGAAGTAATCCGTATAACTGGATAAAACAATGAGGATTTCTTCAACAGGATCATCCTTTGTAAAAGAGATGGATGTAAGTTCGGTAATCATATCCTCAATCATATCGAGACGTAATGTCCACAAGAGAGTATTCATATCCTTAAAGTAATAATATAGATTGGTATATGAGTATCCTGTTGCTTCAGCCAAATATCTAACAGTAACGGCTTCGTGCCCTTTGTCATGGATGATAGCCTTCGCAGCCTCGATGATTTCTTTTTGAGTACGTTCTTTTTTCGTCAGTTTCATATAACCTCCAAACATTAACTTAGTTAAAATATTTTAACTAAGTTAAAATATGCGGCATTTGATTTAATATGTCAAGAACTTTAAAAATTTTTAATATTGTTTTCTACGGTTTGCTACATACAGAAATTCACTTAATGTGTCTTGGCAATGGGGGCATTATAGGAACCCGGAACATGAAAAGCAGTAACTCCGATCCGGGCCGTAGAAAAGGATTACGGCTATTATGGCTATTTCGTGCTGATGTCCAACGGGATCAAGGAGCCCGTTAAAAAGCCCTGGAAATATACCGCTGGCAATCTAATGGGGGTTGATTTTCCATCGTAGGTATAAAATGCCGGGACTTTAGGTTGATATGATAAAAGAAAGAGGGGAGTGGTCCCCAGCCGGGTTAATAACAAAGCCCGGGCTGGAAGCAAGCCATTTTCATCTTTTTTTCGTTTGCGGCTATCGGAGTTATTGGTTATATCCAGCTGATTTTAATATAAGAGCTGCTCAGATAAAAATCGGGGCAGCTCTTATACATTATTTATGCAGTTAACATGCAACTATAAAACAGTGGCCAGAAGCCTATATTGGCCGGGATTTGAGGGGTTTTCACCTAATTCCCTATCTTCCTATAATGAACATTATGTAAACTAGCCATGAAACGGGACTGGTTTACTCGCTTCCCCTAACGGCTAGTTTACATGAATGTTGTAACGGGGCTAAATTTGCACCGTTTCAATTCCGTTCCCTCTCTTTTGCCTTCGAATTGTATCACATGGGTAAAGGGGCAAAATTTAGCCCTCATTTACCTGACTAACTTTTGCCCTGGCTAAATTTTGTCTGCGATTCCCTTCGGTCACCCCTTGACTCCATGTGAACTCAAGTTTGCATTAAAAGAGAGGGGCGATACGCATGAAGCTAAGTAAACTCGAATTGGAACTGATCAGAGAATTAAGACTATCACCAATAAGCGACATGGAAGCAACTATAAAAATATTTGAAACAGGTTTAGTAAAAGCAATGAATGACGTTGGAATAGACGCACTTGATGACTGGAACTGTCTTTGCGCTGGAAATATCCTCGGTATTATTGAAGAAATGCTCAATGATAAAAAAGGAATTATAACGCCTGAAATTGTAATTGTGCCGTAAACATATCACTGAAAAATCAGGGGGCAAGGGATAACAGCCCCCTTTATCTTTAATCCTTATCCTGGAGCCGCCAGCGAAGGCAGATGCTATCCATACGCACCCCTAAAGTAAAGGGTAAAGGACTGCGCCCGCTCAGTTATGATACCTGACCTGTCAATACGGGGATGCAGGCCGCGCCCTTGACTTCAGGGTCCCGTGCGTATGATGATTCGCTGGTTGACGCTGGCGTGGCTCGTGGTCCTTTACTCTTTAACTCTTCCCTTTTTCTCTTATATTTGCCCGTGAGAACGCTTGCTCTATAATTATCCCTTAATTACTTATAAATGCTTTCACTATCTCCCATTTAATGCCATGGGTAAATAATGTGGCACTTATGCACTTATCCAGTATTTTGCTTCCGATTCACTTAAAGGGATTGTGGTGACATTGTGTGGCACTTATCAAGTAAGTGCAAGAAACATGCCAGCCCGTCTGTCACCCGGGGACCCCCTCCCGGCAAGGGTCCCTCCCCCGTGCAACAGACGGGCACTCACGTTCTTGAAACTTTTTATAAGCACAGATTATTGACAGCTACATACCTCAGCTAGTCAACATAACACCAGTTATACTAAGTTCGTGGGTAAACGACTTAACTCAACATTAACCGCCCCCTATACCGCATCAAATGAACGACAGGCTACTGTCACCTAGCCCACGACCTTCCCATCAACTGAACATTATGTAAACTAGCCAAAATTACAGAGGAGGGGCTGCCAATACTCACGCCCATCTTCCCCCTTATCGTGTACCCGTGTCATTGATAAGCCTACATTGTCTAATGTGTGAAGCCGGATGGCAGGATTTAATTCTGGTATTATTCAAATTGTTTTTGATTCTAAAGACCCCCACATTAACTGAGGAGGTCTTTAGAATCAGTCTCAGGATCATCTTCTGATAAACCGGCTAACCATAAATGCTATTGCCAGATAATGGTGCTTCTTACCCGCGCAATAAGGTTGTTAAAAAAGGATTTTAAGCCCGAGGCATTCTAACAAGGCCAAAACACGCTGTGAGCCAAATAGGGGCCTTTGAATAGAAACCCAGGAATAAATCCTTGTAATAGGTTCTTCTGGACTACTCTACTATATGGCAAGTTGCCCCGAACCGGCAGACGGGCTAAAGGTCTCCTTTTTCAAAGATCGTTCTTAAGCATTACAGGAATACTCCTAATCTTGCCAATGCATGTTAAATGAGTATTAATCACGGCTCCAGCACACAATATAACTATTAATTACGCTGGAAAGAGGGCACAGCATGGTCACCAATGAGCAAATAACGCAAGCCTCTAAACATTTGTATGATCTCATCTTAACCCAGTGGGTTAATCAACAATTTCTTTCACCTACCTGGTTTTTCCTTGTCATTATATTACTCCTTTCATATGCCTTATTTATTTATCTAGTAGACAGAAAGCGAATAATCGAGATACTCCTTTTTGGATCGTTAGTTGCTGTCGCATTTGCTAATTATGATTCAATCGGTCAACAATTCGGTTTCTGGGCCTACTACATTAGCATAGTCCCCTTTTTTCCAAACCTTTTCCTTGGAGACATTACTTTTATCCCTATATATGCGATGTTCGTATACCAATACACGTCCTCTTGGAAGAGCTTTTTTCTGTGGACTACAGTGTGGGCAGGATTATTTACGTTTGTATTTTATAATATAGTAATGGAATATCTGCAGGTTTTTGTTTACATAAAGCCATTTTCCGTAGTGCTTGATTTCTTCTTATTTTTAATTTTTGGCCTTATTTGCCGTGCTATCGTGGTGGCTCTTTTAAAGACAGAAGCAAATAAGGGAAATACGTCTTCAGGAATTTCGGTATCTAGGCTCATAGACCAATCTTTTTCGGGATCTTGGATAGGAAAAATAAAAGGTGATTCCATATAACTCAACACATGCGCTCCCCTCCCCTCTTGACATGCGAACAGATATTCGATTTCGCCTTTATTTTGATCTGGGAAGTTGAGCGCGATTTCGCGATGCCACCATTCTTAATCTACCGGGTCGTACATATCTTTTGTGGCGTTGCATACCGGGCATATAAAATGCAGCGTTCTTCCCCCAGGTCCAGCCGGTGACCATCGCTCATTTCCTGTGCTTTAAACGGTTTCCGGTATCGGCAATGTTTAATGTGTTTTTGTTGACATAATTAATGCTATAGGCTAGTATGCTTTTTGTGTTTTATTCAGACTTTTTTAGTGGTCTCGAACCTCCTCTTGTGTCCCTATGGTTGCAGAAACAGCCTATTTAAATTTTTCAGGTACCGGTTTTCTCCTTGTCTTTCCGGCTAGGGACGGGGATAGGTGACTTTGGCCTCCCGGGAGGTGCCGTCCCATTCTACTTGACAGCCCAGATTTTCGCTGATGAAACGCAGAGGCAGCATGGTTCGTCCCGGGGGCATAATCAGGGGAGCCACATTGGCGTTATCCTGATCAATCATTTTCTCGGCTCCGTTGACCAGCGCAGTATTCCGGTCAATCCACATCTCAATACTGGTTCCGTCATGTTTTATGGTCACCTTGCGGCTAGCCGCGTCCCATCCCACCTCGGCTCCTAAAGGAGTTGCTACAAAACGAATAGGCAGCAGGGTGCGGTTTTCCCGAATAACTGGAGGCACATCCATTGGAATAGGCGTGTCGTTCAAATAATACTGGGGGTTGTCAATGTAAAAACGCAATACTACTTGCCCTTCATCGGCAGCGGGAGGCAGGTTGTTGCCAGAGGGCGGTACTTCTCCCGGTACAGTTGGAGGAGGTGTCACCCCACGGGTAACGGCGCTGGCCAGGGGGGAATAGGCTGAGTCTCCGATGTTGTTGACGGCTTTAATTCGGTAGAAATAAGTGGTTGCAGATGTAAGGCCGGTATCTTCAAAGGAGACGATGTTGGCCGGTAGATTCTTAATGACTGTATATCCGCTGTTTGGCTCAGAGAGCGTTCCAGGACAAAACTGGTCTCATTGGAGGAATTGTCTTTCCAGCTCAGGTTGATCTGTGAGTTGGACACGGCTTCGGCTGTAAGGCTGGAAGGTGCGGCCGGTTTTACCACTGGAGGCATTCCGGTGGTGGTAGCGCTTAAAATGTTGCTGTCGTCAGAGCCCAGGCTGTTATAGACGGAAACGTAATAGTAGTATTTAGTGCCGGGGGTTAAACCGAAATCAGCGTATCCAGTCACTCCTGTCTTAGTGCTGTGATGGATTTCGGTAAATTTGGATTGGCCCTCGGTGCGGCGATAAACATAATGTCCGTCCACATTGGTAGAGTTGTTTTTCCAGGTAATTTCAATGCGGGTACCATCCGAGCCCGGCAGAGCAGTCAACAGCGTAGGGGCCACCGGCAGGAGCGATACCAGCGAAACCATCGGGGTAGTTACACTGGCCTCATTACTGAAATTCGAGGCGCCGATATTATTATAAGCTGAAATTGTATAGTTGTATTTTGTTTGCGGAGTCAGGCCGGTATTCTTATAGGCCGTGGTATCGGGAGACAGGTAGAAAATAGTGGTAACACCTGATCCCTCCGTTTTACGCTGGAGTTGAAAACCTTCCTCATTGTCGGAATTATCTTTCCAGGTCAAGATTATGGTGCCGGAGTCGGCAGCCGTCGCCTGCAGGTTCGTAGGGACTGCAGGAGTCAAAATTATTGGTGTCGTTGCATGAAGAGTCTTAACGCTTATTTCATCGGAATAATCGCTGGCACCGTTGGCGTTATAAGCTTGTATCCGATAGACATAAGTGGTATTTGGCTTCAAGCCCGTATCCGTACAACTGGTAACATTCGCGGTTACCGTGATCGAGGTGGAGTAAACACTTGCTCCTTGTTCTTTGCGAACCAGGCGAAACCCCGACTCATTGCCGGAATTATCCTGCCAGCTCAGACGAACTTTCGTATCTGATAAAGCAACGGCGGTTAAATTGGTCGGCCCAAACAATATATCCGGAAGCTCCGAGAGTTCTGGAGGCTTCAGACCCGGAATCTGGGGGTCAAGAGCGGCGGCAGGCGCCGCGGGAAGAATCACCAGCAATAACATAACGCAGATGATCACCATTGATTGTTTACCAACTCGAATTCTATCAAAGAATCTGTTCATTACCAACCCTCCCTGATGATAGGATCATTAATATTGGCGGACATGCCTTCTAAACAGGTGCCCTATACGACAAGACGAAACCTCAGTTGAAATAAGGGTCTGCGATCATCATGATATCCGGGTTTGTTGATTTCGGCGTTCTATCAGAAACTAAATTCTGGATGTACAGGGTATTGATCCCCGGAATATCGATTTCAAAAGGAATCGAAGCGCCTTTTTCCAGAGAGATCTCTTTTAGAACCCTTCCTTCATAATTGTTTTCCCGGATTTTAATAATTACCTGATCGGTGCTTCCATCCTTATCTTCCATGCAGGCGATGCCGCCAAACTTCTGATATTTTCCATTAGGACGCACAAAACCGCTGTACTCATAGTAGCCCGCCGTTCCGGTATAGACGATTCCTGATTTATACTGTACTCCGTTGACAAGGAGCAGGTTCGCATCCGTCGTGAACTGGCAGGTATAGTTCTTTTCAAAATCGTTGCCGGTCAAAGGAATTTTGCCCCGCTCTCCGAGATATACCGTATTATTTTCATAAGCTACAGCCACGTTCAGAGCGCCGGCTAAAGATCGGACAGGGAGATATGTCCGGCCATTGTAGGTAATGGGGACAAGTCTGGAGCCGTCCACATCTGTCGGTATGAATTCCTTACCGTTTACTTCGATTTTCATACCGTAATTCAGGATCGCTCTAATTTCAGGATTGGATGCCGCATAAGCTCCCGCGGACATCCCCGCTATAAAAACAATACTTGCGATAAAGCAAATGAGTTTTTTATTCATTTACTGTCCTCCCTCCAAATAATTACTTCAGCATAAGATCGTTAATATCGGCGGCTTTCCCGTCTTCAAATACGATGGTAATCGCGCTCCCATTGCTGTTACGCCACGTATAGGTGACTTGCTCTTTTCCGTCCATGATCTGCCGCATCGTTTCCGTTCCCGACCCGAGGATTTTTTCCACCTCGGTAAGGCTGCTGCCTTCCTTCAACTTACGGAACGTTTTTAGTGTGACCTTTTCTTTATCCTTTAAAAATGGACCCAAGTTGGCCTGGGTTTTCGCTTCGGCCTTTCCATTTGAAAAGGTTACGCTGATATTGCTGCCGTCTTTATTCCGCCATAAATACTGTTTGATCACGTCGCCGTCTATGGAAGACTCGCCGGGCGAACCGATGATTGCGACGACGTCCTTATATGTGCTGCCCAAGCCGATCCCCAGATACATATCGAGGGTATAAGTGCGGTCATCAACGCTTTGCGATACGTGATTAACATTGCTGTTTTGAGAGGAAGTAAAATTATTGCAGCCGCAGAGGCAGAGCAGCACTAAAAGGACAAGCGAAATCAGGATTGTTTTCCTCATGTCTAACCTCCTTTCATAGTTTTTTCTGTTCAATCCGGTCAAATACAAAATCAATATGATTTGAAATCTTCTTTAATATGCCGGCAACATCTCCACCCTCCTGCCTTACAAGGGCAAAATCCAGGGAGATGCCAAGAAATCCATAGTTCAGTTCCTGGGCTGCGGTTTTCAGATCGACGTTATCCTCGAACCTTCCCTTCGATAGCATCTGCCGGAGCAGGGAATGGTAGTACCACACCGGCTCCTCTAACATATATTTCTGGACAAATTCCCTTGCTTTGGGATTGACATATTGTTCCATGAAGATAATTCTCGCCGTTTTATCGATCCTCGGATCGTCCTGCTTTCCATAACTGAGAAATATTAATTTGAATACGTCCCGGGGTTCCATATAATTGATTTCATTCTCCAGACTGTTAATATCCACTCGCTTGCCTAGAATGCCGTTATGATGATACTCCAGAATATGGTTGAGAATATCCTCTTTATTGATAAAATGCGTATAGATAGAGCTTTCTTTTATCCCGGCAGCCTTTGCTATATCCCGCACTGAAACCCCGTTATACCCGCGCTCAGAAATTAAGTCAATGGCCGCATCAAATATTTTTTCTTTCGTACCAAAAAACTTCATCTACCTCAACCTAACATACGTTATAAATAATAAAAAAAATCCTAACAATTGTTAGGAAAATTATACATATGATGGAATCATATTTCAAGTAAAAATTCCCCAGCCAGGACAAGATGCAAGTATTATACACCTATATTTGAACCGCATTAGCAGAGTTATTGACAAAAAAGGGGCTCTAATTCGGACTGTAAGAGCCTTAAAATGAATACCAGGGTTTTGCCTTCGGATCATAAAATCTCGTTGTAGGGACTGATAGTTCCCTGTGTCATGATAATCAAAATTTCTCTTACTGATTTTCATGCTATTAATAATTTCTCTCTTTTCCGGTCATGTGTTGTATGTCTATTTTCACAATTCTGGTGGTGGCTTGGGAACTTTCAATATATTTTTGACCTTCGTCAGTGAAATCCGGAGAGTATTTTTCAACTAATGCAAAGAGTATGCTGGCCTTGGCATCGTCTGTAATTTCGCTGGCAATTCCAAAGGCTATCACCGATTTGTATTTGGTGCTGAATTTATGCGGCAGCACTTCCGACTCTGACACCACACAAAATGATACTCTGGGGTTTCTCTGGATATTCTCCAGCTTATATCCGTCCTCCGCACAGTGAAAATATATGCTCTTATCGAAATAGACATAGTTGACCGGAACCCCATAGGGGTACTCACCATCGCCCATGGTTGACAGTACCCCGTATTGACCGTTAATCAGTATTTCTTCCATTATTTTTGCATCGATTATTTCCCGGTCTTTTCTGCGCATTTCTTTAAACATATCATTAACTCTCCTTTTTCTGTTAGAGCTTCGCTTTGGCCTCCAATTTCGGCGCTATCGTCCGGGTGCGTGGATTGAATAGCCATCCTTTAGGACCCAGCAGGTTGCTAGTTCTTCAATAGAATCGTCCGGTTTTAAACAATCCACGATCCCCTTCCCAGTCTGATTTCCCCCATCCAAGTTATTCAATAAGTTTTCTATGGGCACATGGTAATCACCTCTGTCGTTTTTTGAAGCTAACTTAAACCCATGCAGCAATAAATGGAAAGAGAAACAGGATATTGCAGATGCAAATAGAAAGGGAGTTGTTTGGGGATTAAGCGAATAATTGGGGGCCTGGCGGTGTCGGTGTAAGTGTAGTAAAGTGGCGACCAGGTCCCCTACCCTGCTACGATAACCTGAACATCACGTTTAACAACAAGCCATACTTCGGCCAATGGCATCGGCAGCCAGTATGGCATCATACACCATTTGCGCATTTACCGGAAACGGCATGTTGTGTATGGTTTCGCCTTCGACGGTTGAGGCGACAGCAACCTTCATGAGTTTTTCCCGGCCCGCTCCGGCCAGGCTCAGCTCCTCCAGTGTGATGGGCAGGCCTACCAACTGGCAGAACCCCATGATTTCCATAATCTCATCGGTATCACGATCCTCCATGACCAGCTGCACCAAGGTTGAAAATGCCACTTTTTCGCCATGGAAGTATTGATGGGTTTCCTCCAGCGCAGTAAAACCGTTGTGAATCGCATGGGCAGCTCCCAGGCCCCCGCTTTCAAATCCTATTCCGCTCAGGTAGGTATTGGCTTCTATGATTTTCTCGACTGCTGGAGTAATGACTTTTTTCTCCACGGCCAGGCGGGCATAATAACCGTATTCCAACAGGGTTTGCAGACAAAGATCGGCCAGGGCCAGGGCGCTTATTGAAGGAGCTCCTCCCGCCATGGCGGGCAGACTGCGTTTACTGCTGGCTTCGGCCTCGAATTTGGTGGCCAGGGCATCTCCCATTCCAGATACCAGAAAACGCACTGGTGCTTGGGCAATTATTTGGCTGTCCACTAAAACCAGGTCGGGGTTCCTGGGGAGAATCAGGTATTCTTCAAATTCGCCTCTTTCCGTATATATTACTGACAGGGCGCTGCAGGGCGCATCGGTTGAAGCAATGCTGGGCAAGATGACCACCGGCCGGCTGCAATAATAGGCCGCTGCTTTTGCGGTATCGAGGGTTTTTCCTCCCCCGAAACCTACGATTATATTTGCGCCGGCTTTAGACGCAACTTCTTTCAATCGCTCTATTTCCGGTTTACTGCATTCACCGCCAAATTTTTCTATAGTGCAACTAACCCTTTCATTGCCGGACTTGAAATACTTTTCGGCTTCACCCAATAAGAAAGCGTCAGCGACGATCAAGGCGTTGTCACCGAGATTTTTCATGTATTTACCGGCTTCATTTAATGCACCGGGGCCCTGAACGTATTTGCCGGGCGAACTTAGAACTTTTATCATATGTGCTGTACCTCCTAATTCCATATAGACTTATTGTGAACCGATTGCATTTATCTATACAGCAAACCAGCTATTCAGGAGCATTCCTGTGATGCTTAAAAACGGTCTTTAAAAAAGGACGCCAGCCTCACAATGAAATTGTGCTAAATCCCGAAAAGACAGCACAAATCAAAGATGAGGAGGCGTCTCTATTATGAAAAACACATCACTCAAGCCCAGGGCCTGTGACCGGAATAGTCAGGATGCCGAATCAATTGGAGGCTCTCAAGTTTACAATAATTTATATTATGTAAACCATGTATAACTAATGAAAATACTTAACAAAACCTTTCCCTGTTTAGCACGACAAAGAGTCAATTGGAGTTCTCCTTTAGTATAATAATCCGCTTTCCATCAAGATCTTACCACCTGATTGAAACAACTTTTGATTATTCCCAGGTGTCCCAGACATCCGGCTGATAACCTACGGTAGCCTGTCGGCCATTGCGTACGATGGGGGTTTTATATAGTTCGGGGTGATTGAGGAGGACTTCTGCCCGCATGGTGCTGCTGCCGATACGATCCATGTTTAAGCGGCTGTAGGCCTTTGACTTGGAGTCGATCAAATTATTAAGTCCGACCGTTTTTTCCACACTGGCTAATTCACCCTTGCTCAGACCTTTTTGGCTCAGCTCCACGTATTGATATTTTATTTTACGCTCTTTGAAGTAACGCTCCGCCTTTTGAGTGTCAAAGCACTTTTTCACTCCAAATATTTGTATGTTCATAGTTATTGATCCCTCTATACGATATTTGTTTCGGGTTATGTCCCGGTGTAAGTTTTAACGAAGCGGATTGTCAATATCAATAAGTGCAATAGGCGAACCCAATAGTGCCCAGACCGGTATGCAGGCCTATAACCGGTCCGATGGAGCATAAGCCGACCGGTAATTGGTATTTGTTCGCCAGGGCATCCCTGAGCTGGCTTCCTTGATTCGCAGCATTGATATGGTGGACTATCAGTGCCTTCAATCCCTTCTTGAGGTGGTCTGCTTCTATCATTTCCAGGATGCGTCTAATGGCTGCCGCATTGCCGCGGGTCTTTTCCAGCAAATGGGTCATGCCTTTTGCCATGTCAACGGTGAGTATGGGACGGATTTTGAGGATGGTTCCCAAAAGGGCCGAGGCCGTACCAATACGCCCTCCTTTTTTTAAGTACTCCAGGGTTTCGGGGACAAAATAAAAATGGATGTTCCTCCTGGTCTCGGCGGCGGCTTCCAGGGCGTCTTCCATGCTGCCTCCGGCTTGAACCACCTCCGCTGCCGAAATAACCTGCAGACCAAGGGCCATACAGTTGGTATAGGAGTCCACTATCTCCACCCGTGCTCCCGGATATTCCTGCAAAAGCTGCTCCCGGGCCGCCAAGGCTGTGGGGCAGGTGCCGCTCATGGCAGAGGAAATGAATATACCCAGGATAGCGTCACCCTGGGAAAGGCAATCCCGGAATGCATTGAGAAATTCTCCCTGGGAAGGCTGTGAGGAGGTTGGGATAATTCCCGTTTGTTCCACCTTTCTATAGAAGTAGCTCTGTTCCACCTCATTCTCTTTAAAGGATTCATCGGGAAAATGAACACTTAGTTGAAGAACCTGTATGTTCAGGCGGCGCCGTATTTCCTCATCAATGTATGACGTGCTGTCAGTAAACACCCTGATCCCCATTTTTATATTCCTCCACTCCGATAATTTCGTTTAAACAATCACCTAATAGCCGGTAGCAGTTCAGCCCGCTTTCAAACCTGGATCAGATGACGATAATTGATTACTATGATAGTTTATTGTGAAAACCTGATTAAAAAGGTGGTTCCGCACGGACTCGTGGAAATCTCTATTCTGGCATTGTGCCGGGCAGTTATCCGGTAGCATACCGCCAATCCCAGACCGCTCCCCTGCTCTTTGGTAGTCAGGAAAGGCGTGCCGATCTTTTCCAGCATTTCTTGATCTATTCCCCCGCCTTGATCTTGAACCGCCAGTATAACATTATCGTTATCCATGAAGGTCTTGATCACCACTACTCCGCCCGCGGACATCGATTCCAGGCCGTTATTTACCAGATTCAATATAAGCTGGCGGATTTCTTTCTTGTCGAGCAAGAGGTCGGGTATCTTCTCCAGTTCCAGGGCTACGGATTGGTCCCGGATCATCGCCTTGGCATGTAAAAGCGGCAAAAGCTTGCTGATAACCGCATTGAGATTGTCTTTTTCCAATTCCACTATTTTATTTTTAGCCAGAGACAGAAACTCTGTAATTATCGAGTTGGCCCGGTCCAGCTCCTCTATCATTAAATCGAAATGATCATAGTCCCGGCTGTAGTCCTCGTTTTCCCGCAATAACTGCAGAAATCCCCTTACGGTTGTCATGGGATTGCGAATTTCATGGCCGATGCTGGCCGCCATTTCACCCACCACGTTGAGCCGGTCCAGGCGGTTCATTTCAATTTCCATCTGCCTCAAATCGGTGATATCGATGATTACCGTCAACAAACAGGGCTCACCGAGAATCTCGATCAATTCCATGAAATATCTTCCCAGTCTCTCTTCGCCGTTTTTCTTGCAAAAGCAGAATTCCAGATCACGCAGGGAGCGTTCCATAATAATCTGTTGTTTAAGAATACTGCGATCCGCGGGATCCTTCCAGAAACCGATTTCGATGGATGTACGGCCAATAACCTCTTCCTGAGTTCGCCCGGTAATGGCGCAAAAAGCGTTATTAACTTTTAAGTAGCGCCCTTCTTCCACTGTGGAGATAGTCATTATAAATGGACAAACATTGAATGCCAGGGAAAGCATCTCTTCCGAAAAGCGTATCTGTTCCACCATTCTCTGGCTTTCGGTAATATCCCGGGAAACACTGATCAAATGAGCTTTACCGTCGATATCGACGACCTCGCCGGAAAGGGACAGCTTTCTGATCTCACCGCTTTTAGTTCCTAGATTGTATTCAAAGCCCTGTACCCTTTCAAATTTAGTCAGTTGTCGGATCAGAGCCTCACGCTGGCTGGTTTCAGCCCAGATGTTCAATTCCTGAACGGTGCGCCCAATAGTTTCATGGCGTTCATAACCGGTCAACTTGATGAAAGCATCGTTTACCGCTACATAGCGTCCTTCTTTTAAGGTGGTAATTGACATTAAATCAGGGTTGCAGTAAAAAGCCTTGGCAAACCTTTCTTCTGATTGGTGCAAGTCCTTTTCTGCCGGCTGTTCTATGGGGGTCTTTTGATCACCCTTAATCGTATTGGCCGCCAATAACTGCTGATTCTGGGCTTCCAGTTGGGCGACACGTTGTCGCAACCGGAGCAGTTCGCTTTTAATTTCTTCTACCTCCAAGTGTGATTCTGACATCAGCGCTTCCTTCCGTGTTATTCTGCTAACGATTTGATTGCTGTCAATTTACGAGCTGAGCCAACAGGCCGAGCCGCGCACTGAAGACTATTTGCTATTTTTAATTTCCGCACCAAAAGGGATTAATCCTAGTTGAGCAAACTTGAAATGCTGGATTCCAAAAGGTATGCCTATGATGGTTATACAAAACACCAAGCCAATAAGCAGATGAGATATGGCAAATTCCCATCCAAAGACGATAACCCAGATGATATTAAAAATCAGGCCTCCCGCTCCAAAATGGCCCAATTCGATAGTTTTGCCGAACGGCCAGAAGACAAAGTAGGCGATTTTAAAACACTGCATTCCAAAGGGTATGCCGATAATGGTTATGCACAGAATGAGTCCTGCTAAAGACCAAGCCGCAGCTGCTATGAGGCCGCCCAACAATAGCCAGATAATATTGCCGATCAGATTCATGATATTTCCAATCCTCTTATCTATAGGTAGATTTTTCCCCATTATTTCATTCTTCATTAATCAACAAATTCCTGTAGCGATCAGTAAGATGTACACAACGAACAGATTCTTTTCTGCTGTTCATACAATTACTGTCACAGCACCTAAACAGTGCCAAAGAATATGCGTTTCGAATATGATGTAACATAAACCCCCCAGTACCTTTATAAAGGAGGAGCAATCTTGTTTAAAGTGAAACGAGTTAATAAAAACCGGCACTGTGGTGTCGTCAATGTCATGAGCAATTCAGGCACATGCGCAGCAGGAGAGAGGAGCAATCGGCACGATGGCGCCTGTAATGCTGTTTTGGGCGCATTTGCAAGAGAAGAGAAAAAACATCGGCATGCTAGTATGGCCTATGCCATGACCAATTCAGCCTCATGCAATGAAGTGATTGCATTCCGCCGCGGTAAAAGCGGCAAACTCAGCCGCATCGACGCCTTTAGGACGGGGGGCAGAGGAACCGGCACGGCTGAGGTTTCCAATGCCACCCCGCGGGACGGTGTCGATCCCCTGGCATCACAGGGATCCCTGGTCTTATCCCGCAATGGATGCCTGCTTTTTGCTGTAAACGCCGGCAGCAACAGCGTGAGTAGTTTCCGGGTTAAGCGCGACGGCAGATTGGTGCTGGTGGACGTAGACCCTTCCGGCGGAACACAGCCTAACAGCCTGGCCGTTTTCGGCGATTTGCTCTATGTTGCCAATGTAGGCGATGCCGCTAATAACTACAATTCCAATGTTTCTGGCTTTCGAGTGCGCTCAGATGGAAGTCTGGCTCCGATTCCGGGCTCAACGCGCAAGCTCAGTACCTTCAGTGCTCAACCAGCCTGTGTGGTATTCAGCCCTGACGGCAGATTCCTGGTCGTAACTGAATTGACCACCAACCGCATCAGCGTCTTCCGGGTTAATTTTGATGGCACCTTGTCTGGCCCGACGGTTAACTTTTCGAGCGGGGAGGGGCCGTTTGGCGCTGTTTTCCTTCGCAATGGGGTTTTACTGGTTGCTGAGGCTGGCGCCAACGCGCTGTCGTCTTATAGAATTGTTTCCAACGGGGCTCTCTGCGTAATCAGCGCCTCGGTTCCCAATGGTCAGATGGCCACCTGCTGGGTCGCAGTCAGCAAGAAAGAGCATTATGCTTATGTATCCAACTCCGCCAGCGGCAATATAACTATCTATCGAATCAAAAAAGACGGAAGGCTGCGAGCCGGCAAAAATGTTTCTACCACCAGGTTTGGTTCAGCCGTGGCCCCGATTGACATCGGGGTAAGCAAAGGCAATCTCTATGCTCTCAATGGCAACCGGGGTTCCATCACGGTGTTTAATATCCGGCGTAATGGCCGTTTAAAGCGCATACAGGTCAAGATAAAAACCGGCCTGCCTCGTTTAGGATCCCAGGGTTTAGCGGTAAGCTGATTGGCGCCGCCATCCGGCTTGGGCAAGTAAAAAGCAAAAGCCCTCCAGTCTCTGCTTTAAGAGATTTGGAGGGCTGACTCATTTCCGGGCGGTTCATGGCTTAACCCAAGAATTTCGGCGGCAGCTCTTTATAACCCAATGATTTAACGGCCTGGTCAATGGTCTGCAAACCCGGGGTCACCATTTGCTTGGAGACGCCGTGAGCCAGGCATTTGCCTTTATCGTCGAGAACCGCTGCCTCAGCAATACAAATAGTCCTCCCGGCCCTGATACGTTTGCCCTCAACCACTAAACGGCCGTCTTTTACCGGGGCCAGGTTGGTAACATTTACGTCAAGAGAGATCAATCCGGCATTTTCCTCAATATCACAATAGACCGCCCAATAAGCCGCGGTATCGATCAAGGAAGAATAAACCCCGCCATGGATGCCCCCGAACGGGTTCAGATGCCGGTTGCTAAGCTTCACCTCAACCTTTGAATAGCCAACTCCCAGCTCTGCCACCGACATAGCCAGCAGCATGAAATAAGGACTCTGGTTGATGAGTTCCATAACCGCGTTTAGATGTTCCTGATTTAAACTTTTCATAAAACCACCACTTTCTATGAAAAATGGAACGAACGCACGTTCACATAGAACGCTATAAAAACGGAAACTCACTTGTAGTACTGCGTGTCGATTCGCTGTCGTAAGATTTGCCGGTTGATACAGAGGCTTTAATGTTCTTTCACCAGGCCTTTAGCCAGGGTCTCGTGGAATGAGATGACCATATCTATCATTTCTTCTTTTGTTATGGCTTTCAATATTATCCACTTGTACAACAGATATTTTTCCACCGCTAATATGGCATGGGCAACCGGTTTAACCGGTATGCTGCTGAATGATCCTCTGGCTATGCCATATTCGATATTCCGGGTGTAAAAAGCAATCAGCTTATCCTCAAATTGCTGCAAACACTGGTCAATAGCCTCACTCACCCCGGCAGCCCGGCTGTATATTTCGGAAAGTTCTTCGTTGCGGGTAAAAACCTCCATAGTTATCCGTTTGGTTTCTATAAATCTTTTGTAAAGATCCTTTTCGGTTGAGTAGTAGCTGTTGATGCTGGAAATGATATCCTCGGCGAACTCCTCCAACAGTGTTTTCAGAATATCTTCTTTGTCAGAAAAGTAATTGTAGAAAGTACCGGTACCATAGCCCGATTTCATAATTATTTCACGCACCGGGGTATCGGCGTAGCCTTTTTCAACAAAAAGGGTCAGGGCGCATTGCAACAGTCTTTGCCGCCGTTCCTGGCTTTGTTTTTCTTTCGGTATGGGCATAGATGATTATCTCCCTGAGTGTACGTTCGTTCACTTTCATTTTATTGCTGGTTTCAGTTGTTGTCAATATCAGCCCGCCATTTATTTAAACGATAAGCCTTATGCTTGATGATGTATTGGGGCTGTTCTACAGCAATAATTCTTGTTCACTGCAATACCCTGTTTTTATGGCATTGCGGCGCAAGACCAGATAAAGTTCGGCATTGGCCGCGTTAATGTAGGGAAGCACGAAAAGGACGCCCACAAAAAAGGCCAAAACCCCTAATATGAGCCATCCCAGAAAGGATAGATCGAGAACAAATATGTGCAGTTTGTGGCCCTGTGTCATCTGCGTGCTGAGCTGCACAGCCCGGCGATACCCGATATTGGGATTGTCGGCCAGAATATACGGAACCATTCTGTAGGCATAAGCCATGATTATCCCGGGGATGATGAACAGCAGGAACCACAAGAAGTTCAGCCAGGCTCTCCACAGCATGGTAACAACCACGCCCCGGTAATGGTTTTTATTAAAAACGCAGCCCAGATAATTCATATCAAAATGGTTTTGTTCAGCCTCAACAAAATATTTGCGCCCCCCGACCTCCAGGGGAAAACCCACAAAAATCCGGTAGCACGCAATTATTAAGATGATGAAAATGAACAATATGGCAATTCCCAAAATAATTGCCAGCATGAATTCGCTGCCCTGGCCAAACCATGAATCCAAACCTGAACCATTATTTGAATCATTTACGTTCCAGTTGACATTGCCCCCTCCGCTGCCGCCGGCAAGGGCAATGACCAGGCTGACCACAAAGGCTTTCCAGTAATGCTCGCTCAATAAACTCCACGCCCTGGTCTTAAGTTCCCTGATAGTCCACATTTCAAACCCTCCTTAAGTCATATACCGGCAGTCAAAACTTGTCTGTTGACAGGCCTGCAGAGAGTGCCGCTTCCAGGCGACCCCTTCAGGTTAACTTACATAATTTTATGTTTGCTTCAACCTGATTCGTCATACATTGAACTATTTCCTCTATATGACAAATTGGAGATTATTTTGTGTCGAAACGCCAGGCCTGAATGAGGCGTTGAGCTAAATAGATTGATGCCAGCTTCGGTCGAATAAAAAACAGCTACATTTCGAAAAATATTTATGCCATAAAGTCATAATCTAAAACAGCAAAGGAGCGTAGAGTAGATGAAACACAATCCGGATGACCGTCGCGACAATGTAGATAAAATTCAATTCAATATCAACCACACTATAGAAAATATGGAAAAGGCCGAAGAAACCATGGAGTTGACCGAAGACCCCCGTCAGAAGAAGGCTATAAAAGAAAAGAATGTCCGCCGCAAAGACGCCCTGGACGGGTTCAGGAATGAAATCAAGGATGAAGCCGAAGCCAAAGAACACAGGTATAAATAACGACACAATGTGGAAAGCGCTGCCTTAAACCGCAGCGCTTTTTTATGTAGGTGGAGGATTTGTTAAAAGGGGCATCACATCTGCTTTATCGGTATATAGTAGAATAAAAAACAAACAGGGTTAGCGATGAAATACGAGATCAATCTGATTGACTGCGATATAGCCCCGTTACAGGGCCGTCAGGCCTTTAAGCGCTGGCGGCTTGAACCGGATCAGGACGAGATGATCTGGGAGAGCGCTCCCTTCTCCCTTTGGGGGGAGGCTGATGCATTTGCCGGTCAGCACGTTATCAGGGTTCAAGGCAGTATTCGTCCCCAGGCTGAATCAGCGGCCATACCTGGCTGGATAGAACTTGAAACAATGGCCGGAGACCAAGAACCTGCCATAGAGGATCTATTCCTGGGGGGAACGCGTCCCTTACCCTGTTTAAACCTGACCTGTATCTGCCGGCACCCCTTAAGTCCGGATTACCTGGTGGCGGCCGCTGCCGACGGACGGCTGCTCTTGTTGGATGCCCACCTTTCAGCGAATTTAAAAATACTGACCCAGCAACCTCTGCCTGCGGCCTTATCTGCACTGGTTTGCTGCGGAAAGATGTTGTTGGGCCTTGAAAAAACAGCTTCATCAGAAAGCAAACTGTATCCTATCCGGATCAACAATACTTCTGCCCCCTACCCTGCTTTTCGTCTGTGTGCAACAATCCGTCTGCCCATAGCTTTGACAGCGCTGGCGGAAAACGACAGCACTTCAGCCTGGGGGGCTACAGATAAAGGCGAATTATTCCTGCTAAAATTGAATCCTGTAGCTTCACGTTTTTTCTCGATAGATGCACATAAATCCGGATGTCTTAAAGGCAGGACGCGCCAGGGCAGCCTGACAACGGTTGTAACAGAGGTCTGTCAAACCGATAAAACAGCGCGGTTCTTCCGCCGAGCCGGGCGCTGTTCCGGTTTGGCTTATGATGGCCGGCATTTCTGGTCATTCTGGCATACTGACCAAAAACCCTCCATTTTGCGTTTGCATGACAAAGACGGTACATTGCTGCGTTTATATAGCTGCCATGCTCAGGTTGCGGTTTCAAGCATAAATTATTGTCATCATCATTTGCTGGTTTTGGACCGGGAACATCAGCAGCTGCATCTGTACTATCCCGGGGATACCATGGAAGCGGTTGCCGGGCTGGCTCCGCTCAATGACCGCCATCCCGGCTATCTTGCGGCAGGCGGTCCGGAAGTAGCCGGGATGCATGAGCTGTGCCTTTTGTATGTCGGTGCTGAAGGACAAAACGCAATACACCGTTACGACCCCGACAAATTGCTGCCGCTTCTGGCCTATCTCAGCCCGGAGGGCGTGATAAAGGATTACTTTATGGACGGATTTCTGCTCCTGGCCCAATACTCCCCACTACTGAACGGCCGCAGTTTCGGCACGGATCTGACCGGACCGCCTTCGCAGAAAGAGGATTGGCTGGCCTTATTTGATGAGTATTTTTACCCTCGGGCCAACCTGTGCGCAATGGAAGCGTCTGCAGCAGCCGTCGTCAAAAAACTGGGAGCAAGCGGATCGGGAGCGGTTAATATGGTGTTGTGCATTCCAACTGCCGACCCCCGCTGCACCGACTGGGATGCCGGCTACTCCCTGGCTGAGGAAAGCCACCGCATCGAGGCCACCCGCTGGGCCATGCAAGAACTGGTGGAACGCTGGAGGCGGGCCGGGTTTCACCATCTCAAGCTGGCGGGCTTCTATTATATGACTGAGCAGGGTAGCTATAACGACGGGGTATTGCATGCTTTTCCCAGGCTGTGCAAGGCACACGGTTTGCGTTCCTTTGCCATCCCCGGCATCACTTCCAGCTGGATTACCGAGTTCAGCCGGGCCGGCTTTGACGGGGTCGCCCTGCAACCCTCCCATGCTTTCTGGCAGCCGGCTCTGCGCCCCCGGCGCTACCTGTTGAAATGCGCCGGCCATATCGCCCGCCATTATGGCATGGGCATGGAGGTGGAACTGCCTTATGATGTTGGGGAACCGGCCGGACGCCAGAGGCTGCGTGATTATCTGGAGATGGCGGTTATTCAGGGCTGGGCAGGAGCATTTACCGCCTATTTTCAAAGCTACAATCTGATCAAAAGCCTGGCGGAAAGCACCGTTCCGGAATGCCGCCGGCTATATGACGATCTGTTTTATTTCAGCCGCCTCTCCCGGCGGCAGACTGTGCCGGTATGTTTTTCAAACCGTGTGCTTAAGGTTGACTGCCGGGCCTCCTGGAATGGCAATGAGGCGGCAAAATTCCGCCTTAATATCGAAGGCCACCAGGGGGTGTTTCACCTGCGCAGATTGGAATCTTCAGATTAATCATTTCATGACCTGCCCCCGGCAAATGATATCAATGATATGACTCGCAGGTTTAATTGATCTGATGTGAATTTTGAGTTTGATTACAGATCATGAGTCATCATACTTACTCAGGCAATAAGGCAAACTAACTCCAGAATACAAACTGGAGTGATGGCTTTGGAAAACAATCATAATTTTTATCTGCCCAAAACCAATCTTATCGGTGTGGGTGCAATTAAGGACCTCCCCAACGAACTGCTGCCCATGAAGCTGGGCAAGGCCTTGATCGTGACCGATAAAAACCTGATCAGTCTGGGTTATGTGGAACAGGTGGAAAAAATCCTTGACAACCTTTTTATATCCCATGATGTTTTTGACGGGATACTTCACCCTAATCCGACCGTCTCTTTCGTTGAGGACGGTCTGTCCTATTGTGATCAGGGAGTATTGGATATAAGCAGGGACTACAGCATGATAATATCCGTAGGTGGCGGCACCAACCATGACTGCGCCAAAGCCATTGCCACGGTGGCAACCAATGGAGGCTCGATCATCGATTATGAAGGGTGGAATAAGATTACCAAACCCCCGGCAGACCGTGTGAGAACTCCCGGT
>NZ_DCEA01000111.1:0-3826 GCF_002316705.1 Syntrophomonas sp. UBA1041 | reverse complement strand
AGAATAACAGTTTATTGTCATCGATGTTTTGTATTCCTTTGCGCAGCTTTTCGAGGTGCTCCTTTTTTTTGATCTCGCTTATTAATCTTTCTAAGACCTTTTCCAGTTCGAGTTCATCGATGGGTTTAACAAGAAACTCTTTGACGCCAAGGGTCATAGCCCGCTTAGCGTACTCAAATTCATTATAGCCGGAGATAATCACATACTCGGCATTAACCTTTTTTTGAGCATTATGGATCATGGTTAAGCCATCCATCCCCGACATTCTGATGTCAGTAAAAACAATATCCGGTTTTAGTTTAAAGATTAATTCTATTCCGGCAAGCCCATTTTCTGCTTCTCCGATTACTTTGCAGTCAAAATCTTCCCAAGGAGTGGTAATTACTAATCCTTTGCGAACAATATCTTCATCTTCTACTACCACTACGTTATGCATCTTACATCACCTGCCCTTTATATAATAACGGAAGACAAAGCGTCACGATGGTTCCGCTTCCGGGTTGGCTTGCCAGCTGTAAACCGTAGTCAGGTCCATAATACAATTGAATACGGCGGTTAACATTCTGCAATCCGATACTGTCGGAGGTGGATGATAAATCTTTTTTCGCGTTAATCAAGGCAAGTTTTTTCGCTTCAATTCCTACGCCGTCATCAATAACTTCAAAAATTAGCTTATCGTCTTCCCGACGACCATTGATCATTAAACTTCCTTTACCAACCTTGTTTTCAAGACCATGAATAATGGCATTTTCCACAATTGGTTGTAATAGAAGTTTAGGTAAGTGGTAGTCATAAATATCGGGGCTAATCATGATTGTCACCTGTAAGCGCTCTCGATACCTGATTTTTTGGATCTTAATATAACTTTCAATTGTCGCAATGCTCTCTGCAACTGTCACCATCTCTTTATGTGAGGTAATAGTGCTGCGTAACAGTTTTCCTAGTTCGACTACGATTACCTTCAATTCGTCAACCATATTCAACTTTGCCCAGAGCTGACGCATGAAATTATTTATAAATCTTACTTGGTCTAAATTTGACGTTTTTTTGCTATCGTCGTTTTACTTTTTTATTGGTTCATCCTGGGCACACCACCTTAATTAAATCCTTTTCCTCATTTTATCATACCAGTCATCTTCAAGCAGACAGACGGATAGTGCGGAGCAAGGTCGTTGCCTAATCTTTTGGACTGGTTTGTTATGCCACCGTCCGACCGGTTTCCCAGTTATCTTCGTACACTAGTCGCAGTTGACCGGGGGATTCCCTCAATCGGCGAAGCCGCTCCAGATCCAATTCCCTGTAAGCCATCGCTGCGTAGAAGTCTTTGATGAACGACTGAATGCCGACTGCTTTGACCTGCTCTATCAGGTAGATGGAATGAAGCGCCATTTCATTTAGCATGCGGGCGATATGCATAAGATAATGATACCCCTGCATCGCGTTCCAATCATGTGAAAAAATGTGTTCGTATTGGTACCCCTGATGCTTTTCTTTTAAAATATTATTCTCGTGTAACCAGCGTTTCCGAGCCGCCAAATTACAATGTTCATGCACATTTTTTCGGCTAATCGGATCACTAAAAATCCAGGCGTAACGAGCGGTTTTTAGCGCCACACAGCCTTCTTTATCAATCTCTTCCCAGCTTTCCTCGCACATCACGAAATGAACGGTCAGAGTCTTCAGTCGGGCCAGCCCATAATCATACTCGATCTCGTTGGCCCAGCGGAATACCTGCGTTCGCCCCCGCCATTCTTGCTCACAGCGGTATTCCCCTTTGGTATCCAGACGCATCAATCCGGTCGCTTCTTGCCAAACAGAAGACAGCAAGTTGTCTTTAAGCATGATCATAAACTTCCATTTGTTCTTAAAGCAGATCTCCATGACCGGCCCCTTGGCATACAGACCGTCCATCAGCAAGGTGAACGGGAGTCTCGGAAATTCTTGTTTTAGTCGTTTTGCCAACCGGTAAAAGGCCTTCAATTCACAGTCCTGTTTCCACTCGTCGTCGTTTTCGATGCACTCCAGTTCCACACTGTTCTCTAAAAATACGCTCATTAGGGGCAGGACCATACCGTTGGAAAAGAGTAAAACCGCTTCCAGGACATAGGCGTAATATTGGTGTTCACCGTCTTTGCCTCGTATCCTCCGCCGAAGATAGCGCTCATCCCAGCATTCATTCATCACATATTTTTGGGTCCCATCCACCGCTAGGAGGTAGCGCTTTTTATGTAGCAGGTTGTTAAACGTCTTCTTACGGATCAACCGTTTCAGCATGTCCAGGTAGAGCGTTTCGATTTGGCCTACATCTATCTTTTCCAGTAGGCGACACAGGGTTTCCTGGTGCGGCATATCCGCCAGTTCCGGAAAGACGGCCTGCAGATTTTCAAGTATTTGCGGCGTGGTCATTGTCCGATTCGTTTCCCGCCTTGAGGTCTTTTGAAACACAAACATCAAGATCCCGTAGAGCATCATCACTCTCATTTGATGTTTGGTTTTCTTGGGATTTCGCGGGTCGGGTATGCGCGCTAGTTTCTTCAGGAGCCCCGGCAACAGTTGGACATATATTTTTAACTGCTCTTCGGTTACCCGCTGGACGACCGCTTTCTCTTCGTCGACCGTTTTCAAGTCACTCTTACGGTTCGGAAGCGTAGCGGTGGGCGGATAGTGCTTCCCCTGCTTTTTTTGTTCTTCCCTCAATTCCCGTTGTGCTCTCCTGCGTTCATAGCGTTTCAAACCAGCCGGCATTGGGGGGACCGATTTATTCATGAGCCGTCTCCCCCTTTAAATAGGCGCGAAAATCGGCCACTAAAGGATAGACGTAGATATGTTTGCGGGTAAGGAGCCTTTTTGTGTGTCGGTCCATCCGACCGCGCCCGGCGGTTTCACCCAGCCGAATCCAGTTTGCCGCTTGATAGGAGAGCCCACGGTACTTTTCCGTGTCCACAAATGTTTCCAAAAGTACTGGGCTGTAACCATAACGCTCTTGCCAGTCACGGCGAATGCGCTTTACCGCTAAGGATAAGACTTTGCTGGCCAAGTTCTTTACGTGAACCCAGGGAAAGATGAGAAAACGGGTGTTGTTGAGTACCAAATTCAAACGGCGGCTACGGTCAACTTCAGTCCACCCGATCCATTCGTCACGCGCTGCCAGCGCCCAAGCCGACGCCGCAAATAAAAGACAACCCAGCTTCTGCCCGGCGCCCGAAACAATGAAGTAACGCTGGTTGGCGCCAAAAGGATGCTTGTAGCCTAAGGTATGATAGCGATGAACATACTCGTTCCAGAGCTCAAAGTCGGAACCCATTCTAACCGGCTCCAAAGAGATAGGCTCATAATCGGCGACAAACCCCTCAACCAGTAAAGCAGGCGCTGTGCGCGGCCCAAACCTGATCTCTTTTCTATTACCGCTCTTGTACTCTCGCTTGGCCGGAAGGGTAATAAAGTCTTGTCCTTCAAGTTTCTCCAAAAGCTGTAGGCATGAAATTTTCTTGTACTGACCGGTCGGCGTTACCCAATCCAAGTTCTCACAGAGGGTATTCGCTAGCTCGGCACGGCTCAGTTTCGGAAACATACGCGCTGTCTCCTGGATCTCAAGTAACTCCTGCAAAGTAAAATATCTTCCGCATATCAGGACCGGCTCATCAGTCTGCTTTTCCATAGTGTGGGCCCCTTTCCATTAAAATCCCACGCTATTGTCTCATACCTTCAAAAAGAAGTCCAGTCCCTTTTTGCGAAAAAATTTTTTCTTTAGACCCTCTAATTCTCCTTCCCGTATGGGTTTTTAAAGTCATGCGTCAGCTCTGGGCCAATCCCGAGTTCCTTGGTG
>NZ_DCEA01000072.1:73257-74584 GCF_002316705.1 Syntrophomonas sp. UBA1041 | reverse complement strand
TTGACTCCGTCATTCGTTGGTTCGAATCCATCCACCCCAGCCATATATTACGGGCCATTAGCTCAGCAGGTAGAGCACCTGACTTTTAATCAGGGTGTCGGAGGTTCGAATCCTCCATGGCTCACCATTAGAAAACAAGCAGCCTCCGAACTTCGGAGGCTTTTTTGTGACCTTTTCGTTCTTAGAAAATGGACGGGGCGGGTTCAGAACTGGGACAGTAGGGAGTTGTAGTTTCCTTTTGCTTTATATGCCACTTATTTTGATCTAATCCATTCGATGAGCAGAGAAACTAAAAAGGACACAATATAACCTGCAACAAAATACAAACCCGCCTGTACAGGTATAGATGGATATGTTTCATTATATAGGTTTGGAAACATAATCCGTGGGATAATTATACCTCCTAAAGTTATTCCTATACTTGGTCCGATAGCAAATTTTAATGCTCGTCTAAACATTTTTATCACCTTTTCATACTTCGCTTTATATACTAATGTTCATTATATCAAGCTTGCCAAGCAGGTGGCGGTGCCGGTTCTTGAAACGCCACGATCTTCCGCCAGTTTCCTTTCACTCGTTGCGTCACTTGTCCGTCGCTCTCGTGATAAAAGCTGGGGGTTCTTACCACAAGAAATCGCGCCGCTGGCGCGGTTTTTACTTTGCTGTATTGACCTGATAATGCCGTCTTTAATACAATTTAACGGTAGCCGGTTTCACCTTTTCAAAGGGCTGCAAACCGCTCCAGGGGGATGCAAGCCTGAAACCCGCCGCCAAATAGGAACACACGAAGGAGGTGCGCTGACGATATATGAAGATAAAGGAGCGCGCCAAGCGCCTTAAAACCGATATCCCTGCCGTGTTTCTCGCCTTGAAAAGAAAAGAAACGCCCCTGCTTGCCAAGTTGCTGGCGGCGTTTACGGTGGCGTATGCGCTTTCTCCCCTTGATTTCATCCCCGACTTTATACCCGTCATTGGGCTGTTGGACGATGTGATTCTACTGTCCGGTTTAATTGCGCTCACAGTTAAGTTGATTCCTGCGGAAGTGTTTGCGGAGTGCCGCAAAGAAGCCGCTGACTTATGGTCGGACGGCAAACCGAAAAAATGGTATTACGCATTGCCTATCGTCCTGATATGGCTGTTGCTGATTTTCATCATTGTAAAAAGTATTGGGCTGTAACGTATTCATCTACGCCCGGGTGACCCTGCCGGGCCGGCAGGGTCAGCTTGTTGACAAGGTCAACGAGCTGGGCAGAGCGAGCGACGGAAGCGAAGAACAAGGCGCTCAATAGGCCCACGATTGAGGCGTACAAATAGTACGTTGATTGAG
>NZ_DCEA01000072.1:62010-73070 GCF_002316705.1 Syntrophomonas sp. UBA1041 | reverse complement strand
ATTCGCTTTTGTCGACGGTCTGATCCTGCCGAGCCGGCAGGCTTTTTCAATTAGTGAGCAAATACGTGTTTGCCTATGGTTATTGTGATGGGACGGCTCCATATCCATTTATTCGTAGCCGTGGCCGGGTTCCAATAATATATGGCATCATTGGTGGGATCCCACCCGTCTATGGCAGCCTGTGCCGCTTGATAGGCCTCGTTATTGGGCTGCAGATAGTATTGCCCGTCGCTGACAGCCGTAAAGGCTCCCGGTTCAAATATGACCTCATTGACGGTACTGCCAAATTTATCAGACTCGACCCGGTTCAAAACCACAGCCGCTATGGCTACCTGCCCCACAAAAGGCTCTCCGCGGGCCTCGCCAAAAACCACCTTGGCCAGGCTATCCAGGTTATGGCTGGATACATGAGCCGATTTTCGCGAAACAGCAGGCGCCTGGTTATTCCGGTCAGGAATGGGCTGGCTGATTGGCTGGGCCGCTATGGTTTTGTCAGCGGCAACCCCATTCTCTTCAGAAATAAGGTTGTTATCCACCTGCTGCCGGTCCACCGTTTCCGTCGCGTTCTCATCCTGCATCTCTATCTTCAATGCTTTATCGTTCAGATCAGCCGGTTCTGCCATGGATATATTCAAACTGGTCAGTCCAAGCAGTATGATCGATAATACTGCCACAAGCTTCTTGTGTCTCATATCACTCTTCCTTTCTTCCAGGTGCTGTCCCATTTGCTGTTCCATTCTACCCGCCTAAACGGCAGGTGACAAATCCCGCATATGGAGCGGTTTATCCCCTATCCGGGCATAAACCCGGGTATGTACCCTCATCTATGGCAGCCTGCTGAATGCTGCCGGCTAAGCACCTTTATAAGACGGTACCATTTGGTGCCAATGGCACGCTGCCAATATTCTCCGATTAATGCCAAAGCCATCATATTCCAGGAATTTTCTGTGGTGTGGCATAGATCCCGGAGCACCGGAGCTTGCTAAACCGATGCTGGCCAGGCTGCCATTATGCGCCTGGAAAAATATTTGCATAAAGGGGGTTGAACACGGCGGGGGAAATATACAACCATTGCCGGGCATGCCAATAAATGCATAGAAAATAGCGATTCCGGCGGATTCTTCTATGCCCTGTACAATTTTAAGCAGCACACCGGCGGCTTTTACCGGTTCGCTTTTGATATTCTTAGAGCGGCCGGTCCCCGGCATCGGTTACGGCGCCAACTGCGAAGGCTATATCCGCTTTTCCTGGTTTTCCGGGCAATAGCAGAGATAGGCCGGAACGCCTGGACTGAAGGGCTTCCTGGCGCAACTCCGCAGTGGAAAATGAAGAAAGGCCGGCCAAGTTAATTCTCAGCCAGCCTCTATAAAGATGCTGCATTAGGTGAACAGGGCGGAATTGGAATAAAACCGTTTTATTGTATCGACGGGGTGGCGAATGGGTTTCTAGTGCTTATCTTGTATCATGATCAGTTTGTAGACAACAGTTGCGGCTTCCGCCCGGGTCGCATTCCCCTGCGGTTTATAATCGCCTTCCGGATATCCCCCCATGAGACCCGAGGATACGATCCTATTCACAGATTCGGCAGCCCAGGGACTGATCAAGGCGTCGTCCGTAAAGGACATTCCCGCATGGGTTTCCGGAAGAATTAAGTCGGTACTTTCGGTCAGATTATCCAGCATGATCGCCATTTGCTCCCGGGTTATCTTTCCATTGGGATCAAAGCTGACATCGTCAATTCCCTTTACAATTCCTTTTTCAAAACCCCAGTTGACATAATTGTAATACCATTCCGTAGCGGGTACATCCGTAAAGCCCGCCGGCGTGGACTGGGTTACGTCTAAGCCCTTGATGGTATTGGCAAGCATGGTCAGGAATTCGGCTCTGGTGAGGGAATTATCCGGCAAATAGCAATCATTGCCCATTCCTTTTACGATCCCTCTGGCCGCCAATCTCCCGATATAGTCTCGGGCCCAGTGTGTTTTCGTATCCGCGAAATCAAGGCTTGCAGGGCCGACCTGAACGGGTATGGTCTGTTGTACGCCGTTATATTCCACATAGATATTGCCGGCTATTCCAGATTCATTCGTGGCTTGAAAGAGTCCGTTGGCATCGATGGTACCGATGACAGGATCGCAGGTCCATATAAACAGGCTGTCCCTGCTTGCAATGGGAGCATACCCGAATTTGGCCGTTACATTGATGTCGAAGATTTCCCCCGGATCGATTTCCAGATTTCGCACATTGGGAGCAAAGGTTATCTTGTTTTGAATATCGACCTGCGCCGTTGTACTGAGATCTCCGCTTTCCACTTCAATCACGGCAGTTCCGATGGCCCTCCCGGCGGTAAAGAGGCCGTTCTCGTCCACAGAGCCGTCCGAATCGGAATCAAGGCTGTATTCTATACTTTTTCTCAACGAAACCGGCTCATATTTATTGTTGGATGCGTAGGTTTTAAGCTGAATGTCCGCCCCCGGCATGGCAAGAGGCTGACTTGGGTAAGTGTGCAAATGCTCGGCATCGGAATCCCCGCGTTCATCGTATACCAGAAGCAGGCCATTGGTAGTTTTTCGCTGGTTTTTTTCGGAAGGGGAATTCTTGGCAACCGCCCGGGAATCCATTCCCCCCGCTCTCACGGCCATGACCGTGGAGCCGCCTCCGTCCATATTCACAACGGTGCTGCAGCCCAGATCAACCAGGTGTTTGGCCACGTCCGTCAGTCCAAGACCTTCCGAAAAGCCCGGCTGTCTGCCGTCAAGTGCATACAGCATAAGGGTTCCGTCCGGTTTGATACCGATGATGGTTCTCGGATTCAAGTTGGTTCCGCTGGAAACATATTGACCCTTATCGTAAAGCAGGTAGTATACTCCGATGGCTTCCTTGCTATTTGACAGGTTTCCGCCGTTTTGGTCGTATACGGAAATCTCTACCTGGCTTCCGGGAATCAGCTGAGCCAGCTGGACCGCATAGGCCGAATCCCCCGCCGTTGAAAGCACCAGCTGACTGTCACCGATGGGCGTATTGTAATTACCGTTTCTGACTTCGGCAACAGTTGCCGTTATCGTACCTCCCACCGTCAGTTCCGCATTTTCCGGTGAATCCGCGTCCAATATTACCTCAACAGAGTTCTCCGAGGTTTTTGTGGAGGAGGCATATTGGCGGTTATACAGATGCAAAGCCTTGCCCTCACCATGCGGAACATTAAAATAACCGATATCCGCATTATATTCCGTGGGTACGTAAACCGTCTGCTGCACGGGGGAAGAATCTGCCAACTGGGTCAAATCTGCCGGTCGGGTTGGTTCTGCTGACCGGGTCGAATCTCCCGGTGAGGCCTGATCGGCCGATTGGGTCGGATCTGCCGGTGGGGCCTGATCGGCCGGTTGGTCCGGATCTTCCGGCGAGGTCAGATCTTCCGACTGTATTGGATCTGCCGGCTGGGTTGGTTCTGTAATAATCACGGTGGGAACGTTGATCGTTCCCTGCAGTGTATATCTCAGGGCTGCCTTTTCCAGGGTAGCGGCGCCGTCTTCGTCAAAGGATATCACATATTCCGGAGCATATCCGGAGGTTTTGATCTTACCGTCATGAATGCTAAGCCCCTTTGGAGTTCCGGTGGCCATGTCATAAATATCTCCGTTGATTCCCGCTACGACTTTGTAGCCTTGATTCTCCAAAGTGCTGATCATGGTATTCATCGTATAGGTTCCGGTGACTTCACCTTCAAATACATAGGGCTTTAAATCCGTGTCCTGGGTATCCGCGTTGACAAAATATGCCCTCACGATGCCGTTGGCACTATGACCCGCCAATTGTTCGTGATAAGTAGTGTTATCATAAATTCTCGATTTGGTTTCATAATAGACATCTCCTATGCCCTGCTGATATGTAAATCCTGTTAAAAATATTCCCGACAACATGGCAACCGCCAGGATACCTGCTGTGAATTTCTTGTTGTTCATAAATACCATTTTCTCCTCATAATCCCATATTATTATTCCGCTTGGTGTTTCGATCTTTTACCATTCTAGCATCAATTTTCCAAGCCTTTCAAGCCGCACTCTGTTAACAAAGGAAAAAAACCACTGCAGAATAAAGATGAGAATAAATTATGAGGAAAAACTAATGCCGCTTAATCGATTTGTCCGGCCAAACCAAATCTTTTCAATGACCAGGCGCAATGGTGATATGATTACATATGGCGAGTTGTTTCAATTCTGCTTGGTAATCTTAGGAATTATTTCTCTGTGCTTTATGCTCAGAAAATAATACGGCCGCCTTTGTGTAAGGCGGCCTAAACCCAATTTACGAACCTGCCGCCATACCACAAGCGGCAACTCCTTTTATATCTCAATGATAGCATAGCAAAACCTAAGCTTCAATTCCTCATAGCTCCCTTTATTATAGCATGGACTTTGCTTATAGGATCAGTGACCTATGGCAGGGAACAACCATGTTTTTACTCCTGGAACAGCGAACCCCTGAATCCAAACTTGCAAAAGCCGGCAATTTCAGGAAGATTATTAAAAAAAGCCAGGTCTCTCGGAAGTAAATTTTAAAGAACTGTTCCATTTAAAATGGGCTCAGGCATTGTATTGATTGACTAAAGCGGGGTTTGGAATATTCAGCATAAAGTCCTCTGGCTTTTCTAGGGAAAGATAGACCCTCCCAACCTCTAACCTATTGCCCAGCATGCCCTGAAAGGACTGGGGCGGGTTAAGTTCAATTTCGACATTACATTTTTCACCAACTGACAGGAACAGGCTTCCCGGATTTTTTTTATCCGGACCAGGGGCAATGCCGGGGGCCGGCTTCTCTATTCGTTTTACTGCTCTGATATACTCCCAGGGTATCTCCTGGTGGTAGCGAAGACCTACCCGGAATCTTACTCCTTTACCGGTCATTTGGTGTGGATAAAGACGCATAGCCTGGGCATCTGCCCATATCCACATTATGGCCCATACGCCTAACACCAAATGAACCACCTTCCATACCAGCCACCGGTCGGGGAGCATTAGAAACACGGCCAGGATCTCTAACCAACATATCACAATAATGGCCTTGGCCAGAAACAGGTAGCTTGCCAGGCGGGTGGCAAAACATGCGGTTTTATCGGGGAGCTGTTTCTTCCTCAATGAGAGGTATAAGGCATAATACAGTTGGGGTTCGATTAAAATCAAGCGGGCTACACGTGCCGGGAATATCTCTTCCAAAGCTTCCTGCCAGGCGGCAAAGGTTTCCTCACCTGCTTTTTTCAAAGTTCGATAACGAGCAATAATACGAGAAAGGTTGAACAGGAAGATCATCAGGAAAGTGAGTTCCAGGATAGCCGGTACCAGGATAAAGTACTTCATTTGTTCTTTAGAGATAATCCCGCTGCCGAAGAGTGCAATATCTGCTATAACCAAAATGAGCAGGATGGGTAGTGAATAGCGCGAAAGTTTTGACAAAATAGTTTTCACCCTCATATTACCCTGCCTTCCGTTATTTATTAAAAGGTCCGGTTTCCCTACTGTACTGCAGGCTGAGTTCACAGAATTTCATTTGAGCCGGGGTTAAAAGGCTGCTCAGCATTTCATTAAGCAGCGGATCGAAAGGGTTCACAGTTTCAAGACTGCACATGGTTTCAATAATAGGAATGCACTTCAATATTCGAACACAATCCCTGGCTAGTTCATCTATCTCCTGAGCATCTTCGGGTAGGTCAGCAATTGCAACAAGCCGCTCGTTCATTTTTATTAATTTTTGAAAAACCTCGGGATTGTCTTTAAGATATTCAGCCAACTGCACGTAGTACTGCTGATGATTCAGACCCCATTCATAACTATCCAAGACTTCATAGATTTGGCGCTCCTTTTCCCTTACATCAGGATACGATTCATAATGCTCGGTGCCGATAATATCGTTGACCATCTGAAATGTTGCCGTATCTTCCTTCAATATGAGAAGCGGTTCGGCCGCTAACAGCTTTTGAACCTTTTCAAGCCGTGCTTGCAGTGTATTTATCTCGCTGCTCAACTCTCTTGCCAATGATTCCAGAACCGAACGCATAGTAGTACTGTCAGCGGGATCTCCCAGCATATCTTTTATTTTCTCAAGACTAAAACCTAAAGCCTTTAGCCGCTTAATAACCTGCAATCTATGGAGTTCTGTCGCTCCGTAAAGCCGGTAGCCGTTTGGGGACCTCACCGGTTCTGCCAAAAGACCGATTTTGTGATAATGAAGAACCGTTTTTACTGTGACTCCAGTCAACTGAGCAAATTCGCCTATCTTGATCATGATTTCCATGTCATCACCCCTTTCAGTATAAACTCCTACCTAAGGTCGGGGTCAAGGTTTGGTTTATTTTGGTAAGTTAGGGGGGATACATTGTCGGCCTCCGGCCAAAAGAGGCCCAAATTGGAAGTTGGCCTCTTTGTTCTGGATACCTTCTCCCAGGAGTGACCCATCTTACAAAGCACATACCCCGCAATTCTTCTGCATTGTGACTTTAAAGGATTTTGGCTTCGCCTTCTATACAACTTTTTTATCCTTCTCATAGAGAATCGATACAGATTATTTATGCCGCGCAGTTTTACTATAGTTAACAAAGCTAAGACTAATACTATCCGTTTTAGTCATCTGTAAAAGGCAGGTAATCAATATGTTCAGGCGTTTAGGCAGGTTCGTGTTTGGCAAAAGTATGGCCAGCCACCAACTGGGAAATGAAAAATTAAATGTTTTCTGGGGTATGCCCATCCTGTCCAGTGATTCGATTTCCTCGGTCGCATACGCGGTGGAAGAGATTTTGCTGGTTTTGGTGCCGGTGATCGGTTTGGCCTCTTTTATGTGGATGCCGCGTATTGCCCTGGCTATTGTTGCCCTGCTCATCATATTGGTGTTGTCTTACCGCCATGTAGTGGACGCTTACCCCAACGGCGGCGGGGCTTACGTGGTGGCCAAGGATAATCTGGGACCGATCTACAGTCTGGCTGCCGGGGCGTCTTTGTCGGTAGACTACACCTTAACGGTGGCAGTAAGTATCGCTGCAGCCAGTGCGGCCATCACCTCGGCGTTTCCGTCTCTTTATGCGCATCGGGTCGCCATATCTTTGTTGCTGATATTTTTGCTGGCGGTAGGTAATTTAAGGGGAATCCGCGAATCATCGCGCATTTTCAGTCTGCCTACTTATGCTTTTATATTATCTATAGTAGTCCTGGTGGCAGCCGGTATTATCAAATACCTTACCGGCGGCATGCCGGTCCTCCCACCTGCAGAAGCCATCCCGGCAACACCAGGTATTCAGGCTGTAACCATGTTTCTGATTATCAGAGCATTTGCTTCGGGATGCAGCGCCTTAACAGGAGTAGAAGCAATCAGCAATGCGGTGCCCAACTTTAAGGCTCCGGCCGCCAAGCAGGCCAAAACCGTCTATGCCTTGCTGGCTCTGGCCATTATAGTATGTTTTGGCGGCGTTGCGGTTCTGGCCAATCTGTATCAGATAGTGCCCGACCCCCGGCAAACCGTCATAACCCAGTTGACATTAAGCATCTTCGGGCCCGGTCTGATGTTATACATCATGGCCGCCACTACTGGTTTAATCCTGGCTTTAGCCGCCAACACCGCGTATAGCGGTTTCCCCACCCTGCTGTCCGTCATAGCCCAGGACGGCTATGTCCCCAGACAGCTGTCCATGCGCGGTCACCGGCTCAATTTCAACAACGGCATCATTCTCCTGAGCCTGGCTGCGGCCATTTTAATAATTGTCTTCCAGGCCGATACCCATCTGTTGATCAGCCTCTATGCGGTGGGCGTTTTTACCTCTTTCACCCTGTCGCAGGCAGGGATGGTTATCCACTGGTGGAAAGAGCGGTCGAAAGGGTGGACATGGAAGGCCTTAATAAATGCGGCCGGGGCGGCAACTACCGGTGTGGCGGTAACCGTCATAGGCATTACCAAGTTTGCCGAGGGTGCCTGGATAGTATTTGTAGTGGTGCCTTTAATAATTACGGTCATGCTGAAGATCAAAACCCATTATTTGTCTGTGGCTCAACAGCTGGACATACCCAACGAATCTCTAGCCCAAATAAATCTGAACAGCGATTATCAGCATCATGTAATCGTACCGGTCGATAGCTTTAACGCTATGGTGGTGAAGGCGCTGCGGTATGCGCGCAGCATAACTTCCCATGTGGAAGCTTTCCACGTGGAGGTCTATGCAGGCGAGTCGGAAAAGCTGCGGCGGAAATGGAATTTGCTGGACACGGATATTCCCTTGATCGTCAAGTTTTCCCCCTACCGGGAAGTTGTGAACCTCTTGACTGAATATATTGATTCTGAGGAGCATGCCTCCCAGCCGGGAGATATTATCACCGTGCTGCTGCCGCAGTTTTTCGTCCCTCACCGCTGGGAGATGGCCTTGCACAACAACACCAGCCTGTTTATCGCTAATGCCATGCTTAAAAAGCGCAATGTCATCGTATCTATAATCCCGTTCTATCTGGAAGATCTCAAGACTTACCACTTGGCCAAAAGCCATAAACCTGTTCTTTAGTAATCCCCAGGCCCTTCAATTATAATGAAAAGGGAATTACGATACCGGGTAGAATAATACAGTTCATGGCATGCGAGAAGCGGAGGGCAGCATTGCTTGGGCAGATCAAACTATTGGCGCAAAATCGGCAGAGCTATTCACGCCAGTCTTCGGATCGATTATACAACGGATCAAGACAGCAGGCTGATAATATTTTCTTTGTTCCTCACCGCAGCGGTTACTCTGATCGGCAAGTTGTACAGTGATTACCTGGGGTTAACCAATATCGGGATGCTATATTTGCTGCCGGTTATTTTTGCAGCCTCCCGCTTGGGGGTCAGACAATCGCTCTTCATAGCCCTGGTCAGCGTCTTATGTTGGGACGTGTTATTTATGCCGCCCATCCTTAACCTGGCGGTCAGTGATACCCGGCATTTGATCACCTTCCTGGTGTTTATGATGGTGGCATATACCACCGGCAATATGAGTGATTTGCTCCGCTGCCGGGCGCAAGAAGCCACCCAACGCGAGAAACAGACCCGGGTTCTATATGAATTGGCCCGTGGATTATCGGCGGCAGCCGACCTGGACATGCTGGTCAGCCAGGTGGTCAAGCAGACGGCGGAGACATTGGATGCCGAAGCGGCACTGTTTATGCCCGGTCATAACGGAGAACTCAGAGTCGTTGCAGCAAACAAAACCCTGACTGATTTGGCGTCGAGTCCCAACGATTTGCTGGCGGCCCAGTGGACTTTCAGCCACTCTCAGCCGAGCGGCTTAGGCACTGACACTTTTACCGGCGCCAGGGGTTATCATGTACCGGTCAAAACCGAGGAAAAAACCATGGCGGTTTTGGCAGTAAAACCGTCTAACAACTTGCTTGAAGCCGAACAGATAAATCTGCTGCAGGCTCTGGCGGGGCTGTCGGCCTTGGCTATAGCGAGGCTCGAATTAGCGGAGGAAGCCCACGACGTGAGAACCCTTGAGGCCAGTGAAAGACTGCAGGCGGCTTTGTTCAACTCTATTTCCCACGACTTGAAGACACCGCTCACCTCCATTATGAGTGCGGTCTCCAGCCTGGTCGACGATGAAGCCATATATGATGAAGAGCAAAAGGCCACCCTGTTAAATGGCATTAAGCTGGGGGCTGAGCGCATGAACCGTTTCGTAAACAACCTTCTTGATATGGCGCGCCTGGAGAGCGGCTATATGAAACTTAATCCGGACTGGTCGGATATACAGGACATTATCGGCGTGACCCTGCGCGAAAACCAGGAGATCCTCAAAGGGCACAAAGTCAAAGTTGAGATTCCCGATGCACTCCCGCTCATTAAAGTTGACTACGCCTTAATCGAACAGGTGTTGACCAATTTGCTGCATAATGCCGTCAAATACTCCCCCCGGCATAGTGAGATAATAGTAAGCGCGGCCGAAGTTGACGGATTATTGAAAGTGTCGGTAACCGACCAGGGCGAAGGTATAACCCCGGGCGACGAGGAGTTCATATTCGACAAGTTTTATCGTCTGCAGTCTCCCGGGAATGTTAGCGGCACAGGCTTGGGTTTGTCTATTTGCCGGGGTATTATCGAAGCGCACGGGGGGACCATATGGGCTGCCGGCCAGTCTGAAAGAGGCAGCCGGTTTAATTTTACCCTGCCGGTTGCAGGCGATGTTTTCTAATTATATTCAAAGTGAATAGAGAGGCAAGAGATGGGAGCCAAGATATTGGTAATCGATGATGAGTTGGAAATCCGCCGGCTGTTAAAAATCGGCCTGATAGCCCACGGGTATGATTTCACCGAAGCTGCGACCGCTAAAGAAGGCGTTTACCAAGCCGTAACGGCCCGCCCCGATGTGATCATACTGGATATGGGTCTCCCGGATCAGGAGGGATTGGAAGTCTTGCGGCAAGTTCGGGAATGGAGCCAGGTGCCGGTAATCATACTATCGGTGCGGGGCCAGGATCATGAAAAAGTCCAGGCGCTGGATATCGGAGCCGATGATTATCTGACCAAGCCCTTCAGCGTGAGTGAACTGATGGCCCGGATCAGGGTGGCTTTGCGCCATCAGGCCAATGTCAAAGACGAACCGGTCGTTCAGATTGGAGATCTCTTCCTGGATTTTTCCCGGCGCCTGGTCAAAGTTGCGGAAACCGATATACATCTGACCCCGATAGAATACGACCTGCTAAAGATACTGGCCGCCAATGCCGGGAAAGTGGTAACCCACCGGCATCTTATCAAGGCCATTTGGGGAACTGAAGCTCAGGAGCATTCCCAATACCTGCGGATCTACATCAGCCAGCTGCGTAAGAAAATAGAAAAGGATCCCAACCAGCCGGGCTTCATTTTAACCGAACCGGGGATAGGCTATCGCCTGATTGCTATGGAATGATCGTCTCCGCCATTCAACTATCTCCGCTTGACGCCAAACAGCGGCATGTATTGGAGCGGACACCTGATTACTGACCCGCATAACGGTATTCCCGAATTGGATCACCTGACTTTTAATCAGGGTGTCGAAGGTTCGAAGCCTCCATGGCTCACCA
>NZ_DCEA01000072.1:36210-61778 GCF_002316705.1 Syntrophomonas sp. UBA1041 | reverse complement strand
CATTTATGATGCCCCCACTTCTTCACTAAAGGAGGTGCGTCAAATTATTCTTAATACAGCGATTTTAGATATTCCACCAGATCGCTTTTCTCAGCTTCACTTAAATCAAGTTTAAATTGCTGGTCATAGTGGTTGACGACGTCCATCAAAGTTTTAGCGCTGCCGTCATGAAAATAGGGGGCAACCGCCCAAACCCCGCGCAATTGCGGCACTTTATAGGTCCCGTCCTTAAAAACCGGGGAGTTGGCATGAGCAGGATCGGTTCCCACCACTTCAGGTTTGACCTTTTCGTTGTTAGTGAACAACGGGGGGGTGTGGCACTTGGTTCAGTTAGCTTTGCCCTCGAATATTGCTTCTCCACTGGCAGCCCTGGCCTGGTCAAAAGAACCCGGGTTCGGTGCCGGTGGATCAATAGACTCCAGATAAGCAACAACTGCTGGCATCTTGGGACCGATCAAGTCGATTCCATCTCCCAGATCCTGGTTTGTGATTCCCCACTTTTCTGGAGGTTTAAATTCCCCATTACCATGTCCGACAATATCCATGGTGAAATGGCTGCGCTCGGCAGCACTTTCAAAGCTGCCATTCCAATTGAAGTATTTTATTCCCTTGGTCCCAAAAGCCGCTTCCATCACTGCAGGATTGTTAACCCCGTCCTCGGCTTCATTGTTAAATGTAACGTCTAGTCGACCTGGACCCCAACTAAGGAGCTGCTTTTTTTTGGCGTTGTCGAGAGCCGGAGAAAGAGCCAGTATTGCACCCACATTCAAACGGGTATTAGGGATGCCGTCCAAGCGCTCGCCATTTTGATTCACAACACTGTGGCAAAACGCGCAGGTGATACCCCAACGTTTCTTGCCGTCATCGCCTGTCACTTCTTGAATGCCAACCACTTTACCAGTATTATCGGTCATCACCCCCAGGGTCTTTTCACGAGTATCTGCCGGGGTGGCCAGCAGGGTTTCAAAAGGTAGTTTCAGGGTATCGGTGAAGTAATATTCATTACCATAGGTATCATATCTAAAGACATCCATTCCCTGCATGACAAGTGTTTGCGTCGATTGAGAAGATTCTTCCTGGGGTTTTTTAGCTACATTGCTATTGCGATCACGGTTTCCAGCAACAGCCTGATACAGCCATATACCTGCAATAACAACCAGCAACGCCACAACACCCCAGATAATACCTGATCGATTCGATATACGCATACCGCCAACCTCCAGAAAAATTTGTATGCATAGGTTGCCCTGATTATCGTTTGGTATTCGGCAATGATTCGACCTTAGATACTTTAACCGCCTTCACCAAAATCGCCGGAATCCTTAAAAAAGATATGTCGGAGAAATCCGGAAATACACAGTGTAACCATTCATATTCAACCCTAACAAGAGATAAATATCAGAGCAGCCTTATCCCTGAATTCAGCTTTAAGAATAGCTATGCATGCCGCTAAATAGATAAGTCACGCCAAAAAATGTGAAGAGAACTATAATGAATCCTGCTACCACCAGAAGGTTAGACGGCTTTCCCCGCCACTTTGACTGCCGGTGCAGGTGAAGATAGACGGCATAAACAATCCATGTGACCAAAGCCCAGGTCTCTTTGGGATCCCATGACCAGTAGCTGCCCCAGGCCTGTTCGGCCCAAACCGCTCCAAAGACAATCGATAATGACAATAAGGCAAAGCTCAAGGACACAACCCTGTAAATCGTTTCCTCTCTGATCTGATTCAACTTGTGGAGCTGCACTGCGGCTAATCCGGCTGCCAACGTGAAGCCACTATAGGAGGCAGCCGCAGTCAAAACATGAACTGTCAGCCAGGGGCTTCTCAATGCGGGCGGGAGCGGCGCTAAACCGCTTGATTTATCAGGCATGATAAAGGCTGCAGCTGAGAGCAATAGTGCGGCAATCATAATGACCGGCCCTCCGGCGTTCCTCACCGGATATTTGGCTGCATATATTAAAAACATCAATACGGTTATGAAAATAAAAGTTAACAGAAAGTCATATCCGCTGGAAAGTGGGAGCCTGCCGCTTATTCTGCCGCGCATCACCAGGATAACCAGGTTGAAGGCAAGACCAGCTGCAGCCAATGAAAAAGCCATTTTTTCCAAACTATTCTTAAAACCGCTCCAGAAAAATGTAATAGAAGAAATCAGGTAAAATACCAGGGCAATATATACAGCCGATGTCAATATTTCAGCCTCCCGTTAACTGAATCACAGCGCTGGTTTTGGTTGAGAACCGCCTCGCTGCCTAGACCGCCCTGCACATCCGAACTGTTCGCATCAACCCCCAAAGGCTTGTAGAGCAAACCAAAACAGATTCCTCCGACAAGCAACAAAGCACCGGCAGCTGCGTAAGGTATGCCCGGGTCTGATTTCAGCCTTAGAACCGTAAATGGTTGCACTCCGGTAAAAGTAATATATGTATCGTCTGCGATCTTGATAGTTTGATTAAAGGAAGCAATTCCGGTGCCGAGCGCTACCCCTCTTTCATAAACAGATATTATTACTTGGGGATTATCTGGCCTGAGGGACGGGTCAACCGCTCGGTAAGGATCAAAATTGGGGGCATATCCATTTATACGAATCTGTCGCTCAGTATTGGGTATGGATAATATCTGTCCAATATGCAAAAGCTGATCGGGGCCAAAATTGCTTTGCATTTTGATCTGATAACCCAAGCTTTGCTGATAGGCTTTGATGCCGGCATGAGTCAAGGGGTGGTTGACACTGATGATATAGTGTCCCTGATCGCGAACCCCATCCCCTGCATTTATCACTGAACTATACTGCGCCGGTGAGCCGTCCGCATTATATTCGATTGAAATTTGCTGCAGTTGTACTTGCAGCGGCTCACGGGTTGGCATTAAAGTTGATATGTCAACAGTCCCGCCCTCGGCGATACTAACTTCTAATGCTTTGCCGTAATGCGCATTTAAAGCTCCCCCTACCATTACAAGCAAGATGCCGGCATGAATCAAAACGTTTCCGAATCTCGCGACTTTGTTTTTTGGTTTAGCAGTTCTTCCAGCCCGCTTAAACAACTGCATGATCTGCCTGTTGGTACAAAACATCAGGTTGATAATTAACAACGCCAGCAGCAGCTTAAACTGCATAGTTTTGTAGAAATTATCGGGTGATACCAGGCTTCCTAATGCGGACATAACGCCGATTAAACCCAGCAAAACTATGCCGAATTTCATGGAAGAGATTTTATTAAACAGGGACATAGCAAAAGATGCTCCCCCCGTCCTAAAGTGTATTTATATTCAAATGATTGCCTGGAAGAAGGTTTTTTAACCTGAATATGAAGGTATTTCGCCTTTAGTGCTTTATCAGCACATTATCTGCGAATATTATAGATGTTTGAGAGCTATGATCGCCTTCAACTGCCCGGCCTTAATATCCCCTATTTCAAAAACAGGCGCAACAGTCTCGACTTGCTTGCTGTATAGGGATGATAGCGCATGGGCAGATCGATCCAGTTGGATTTCTTCAGAATGCTCTTGTAATGGGTAAAGGTATCGAAGCTGTACTTGCCGTGGTAACAGCCCATTCCGCTGTCCCCTACTCCGCCGAAGCCCAGGTGGGGGGAAGTCAGGTGGATCACGGTATCGTTTATGCAGCCGCCGCCAAAAGACAGGCTGCTCAATATGCGTTTTTCCGCAGCCCGGTCAGAGCTGAACAAATACAGGGCCAGGGGCTGGGGCATGGATCTGACGATGGCTATGACCTCATCCAGGTTTTCAAAGCTCATGACCGGCAGGATGGGGCCCATGATCTCTTCCCGCATCAGCGGGGAGGCGGGCGAGACATCGCCGACTACGGTGGGTTCGATGAATCGGCTTTGAGGATCACTGCGTCCGCCCAGCAGGATGTTCTCATCTTTGATCAGTCCCAACAGGCGGTCAAAATGCCTGTCATTGATTATTGCCGGCAGATTGGCATAATTCCGGTCAGGAAAAAAATCCTCCAGGGCTTCTTTAAGGAAACTGATGAAACGAGTCCTTACGCTGTGGTGAACCAGCAGATAGTCCGGAGCCACACAGGTTTGGCCGGCATTCAGGTATTTGCCGAAAGCCAGCCGCCGGGCCGCGATTTTAAGGTCGGCGGTCTGATCTACTATGCAGGGGCTTTTTCCACCCAGCTCCAGGCTAACCGGGGTAAGATTCCGGGAGGCGGCCTCCATGACTACTTTTCCCACCTCAATGCCCCCGGTGAAGAAGATATAATCCAATTTCTGAGTCAGCAGCTGCTCACTCTGCTCTTGGCCGCCCTCGATCACGGTGATGTACTGAGGGGGAAAGCAAGACGCTATAAGTTCTGCCACCACCCGGCTGGTATGCGGCGCATGCTCGGAAGGCTTGACGATAGCGCAGTTGCCGGCAGCGATGGCTCCTACCAGGGGTTCAAGGCTGAGCTGAAAAGGATAGTTCCAGGGAGAAATGATAAGGGCCACCCCATAGGGCTCTGCTATGATGAAGCTCCGGGCATGAAATTGCGTCAGGGGGGTTGGCGCCTTTTGGGGCTTGGTCCATTTTTTGATATGTTTTAAGGCGAACCGCAGCTCCGATAAGACCAGGCCCACTTCGGTCATGTATCCTTCATAATCCGATTTGTTCAAGTCTTGTTTCAAGGCTGCCAGTAAATTGGCCTCGTGCTGCACAATGCCTCTTTGCAGCCTTTTTAAGGCAGCCGTGCGGAAGGCCACCGGTTTGGTTGCATCAGTAAGAAAATAATCGCGTTGACGGGCAACAATTTCTGCTATAGTCATGAGCGGGCCTCTGCGGAGAGAGTCTGTTCAGCAACATGGAAATACCTGAATTAATACTGCGGTCTTAATAAACATTATAATCTTCGTTAATATACTATACTACTACCTGCATCCGGGCTGGTAGAGGCAATTTCAATAAGGGATACGCCGTCCCGCTCACGCAAGGATTAGAAACAACCATTTCCTATTTCCGTTCCCTTTTTCACCTATAGTTGCGGGTAGATTTCACAATACTTCCGCTAAAAATAAGTAAACTCCCCGGAAGCGAATCCGGGGAGTTTCAGTTCAGCGGTTTACCAGCTGTTTCTACGGGGTTGCGGTTTGTAGCAGTCTCTGCAGTATACCGGTCTGTCCCCACTGGGCTTGAACGGTAAGGTTGTTTCTTTGCCGCAGGTGGCGCAAACTGCCGCATACATCTGACGGTCTGACTGACCATACCCGCCGCCGCGGTTCCCCATTTGGGATTTCCGTGCAGCACGGCATTCCGGGCACCGGCCAGGTTCATTGGTGAACCCTTTCTGTGCATAAAATTCCTGCTCAGAAGCAGTAAAGTCAAAATCACGACCACAATCCTTACAGCTCAACGTTTTGTCAGAATACATACAAAAACCTCCTTGATTATTGCCCTACCAAGGGAAGCGCCTATCATCTGTTACTCCCCTAGAATTGAAGCAATCGAGAAGGTTCGTTCATCCGCATGTTATAGGGCTAAAAACAGTTTAACTGATAATTCCAGGATAATCAAATACTTGTCGCAATTTATTTTTTACAAAATATAGTTTTTTTCATATAAATAGCCATTCAACTAGAATCAGACACACTCGACAACCGCCCCGGTAACAACTTCAAAGGATTCTGAATACAATAACGGTAGAAATGGGAGAATAATGTTTTTGTTCCAATAAAGGTAATAATGATTACTATTTATCAGCCCAATTATTATTAAGGAGGTTATTTGAGTGCCTGATTTGAAAAAGCCTCGCCATGCAATTCCCTGTTCTGCTGATCCTGAATATGATTATCCCATGCCCGATAATGCTGATTTCTGCTGTTCCCGTCCCCAGCCTAAGCCCAAGCATTATCCTCATAAAAAAAAGTCGGTCGAATTTGTCTGCGGAAATGCTGCCGGCCTGTCTTTGCCTGTATCTGACGGTGCCGGTTTAGTTGTCGATAGGGTGGGCGGCGCCATCCCCGGCAACGCACTGGTAGCGGGAACAGTCAATCTGGACACTTCCGGCATGGTCCAGCCTACCGTAAAAGTTGATTTCTCCAGTGTGGTCAATTTCTTGATTAACCTGAATGAGTACGTTGTTGGGCTTTTGTTCTCGATTGATTTCCGTCTCAGCAAGATCTGTGACGGCAACAAAGTGCATCTGGGAACCTGGACTTATAAGAAATCGGTGGGTATAGGCGGAGACCTTGCCGAGGTACAGCCACAACAAAGTTATGGCCTGGGGTTGCAAATCGATTATCGGCAGCCCTTTAATTTCTCGTTCTGCGAATGCGATCCTTGCCCTTCCGAATGCTGCACTTACGTAGTCGAAATCGTAAATATTAATTCTTTCGGCATCACTTCGGCATCGCTCACCAATGTCAGCATCAGCGCCTTGGCAGTGGACTAAAGGGCATGGAGCTTTCATCTCAGCCAATAAAAGCCCCCATCCCGGGGGCTTATAGTTTGGAAGATGCACCTGTGGCCATTTGTCCCCGGTAACAAGCCGGAATCATTATGAATAGAATACGGTATAAATGGCAGAATAATGCTTTTATTCCAGTCAGGGAAAAGCGCCCCGGGTTAATGGTTTTAATTCCTCAATAATTAATAGGAGGTAGATTCAATTGACACCCAAATTTAAAGTCCCGAATGGCGGAGACTGCTATGATAATCCCCCGGAAAAAAAAGACATCGTGCTGGCCTGTGGTACCGGATCCGGCGTGGCTTTGCCATTGATAAGCGGGCCTGTACCGCTGGGTTTTACGCCGGCTAAAGTGGTTGTAGGCACTGTTACCCTGGATACCAGAAAACTGGAGAAACCATCCGTTAAAGTAGATTTCTCCAGTGTGATCAATTTACTGGCAGATGTAGGATTGGGAGGGCTCTCTCTATCTATTCTGTTCACACTCAGCAAGGTCTGTGATGGCGACCGCATTCCGCTGGGAAGCTGGACATATCAGAAAACAGTAGCCTTCGGCCTGCTTTATGGTGCAGCGGGCGAAGACGTCGCCTCATCTGCACTGTCAAATGGTTGTATAGAGGTCGATTTCCGTGAAAGCTTCGGTTTCAACTGGTGTGAATGTCAGAACTGTCCGGACTGCTGCACCTATGTTGTCGAGGTGGCTGATGTTCAGTCATTCAACATTCAAAGTGTCTCCATCACCAATGTGAGTATTAGTGCCCTGGCAGTGGGCTGTTAAACTCCGGCCAAGGGGTAAAGCGATAGCCTGACGCGGGAATGCCTGGTTAGTCGCTGCTCCTTAAATATCACCCGGCATTTATAAATGAACGACTTAAGCCCCCTTTGAAGGGGGCTTAAGCTTGAGCCGGAAAGTCATGATAAATTCATTCCTGCACTAGACAATGATCACGTTTTTCGCAGGGCGTCAAGCAGGTTTAAGGCCACCTGCAGCACAAACCACTTGGGAGCCGCCTCTTCAGCGTCGTGCTCGGATTTAACCAAACCTTCCTTCATAGCCTGCTCCATGATATCTTGCTTCCACTGCTCAACGGCAGGCGGCCCTGTTTCGATATTGAGGAATTCGCTGATGCCGTCAACTATGGCCCTGGCAATGCGGGTCTGAACCTCGCTGCTTTTAAGCATGAGTTCTTGAGCGGGGTTGCTGATAAAGCCGCATTCGCAAAGGATAGCCGGCATTTGTGTTTCGCGGGTCATGTGCAGGTTTTGAATTCTGACTCCGCCATCGGGCCAACCGGTACTTTGGGCCATTCTGGCCTGCACCCGCATCGCCAAGAGTTCTGCCTCTCCGCCAGCCGCCTGAATATACGTGCTGATATAGTTGGGGCCGGGATTGGCCGAAGAGTTGCAGTGTATGCTTATGGCAAAGTCAACCCTGGCGCCATTGAGTGAGTTGGATCTTGTCATCAGGCTCTTGGAACTGTCATCACTTCGGGTCATCAGGGTTTCGATTCCCATCCTGCTCAACAAAAACTGTACCCTCTGGGCAATGGCCAGGTTTACGTCCTTCTCATATGTCCCCCCCGGACCTACTGCGCCCGGATCCTCGCCGCCATGACCGGGATCGATTCCGATTTTCATATTATCCCCCTTCCACGCTAACTTCCACTATTAGCATATTCAGAAGGAAAGCACGGTGCGCCACCTGTTTTCAGAATCCCCGCTCCGCCGGCTACTGGAGTTCAAGCGCATGGCAACCGGCTAGGGCCTTAACCAGTATTGCCAGGGCCGGTTGCCCTTTAAAAGTTATCAACGGGTCAGAGTAAAGCGGTTAGGAAGTTCAATTATGATCCGGTTTTTTTATGAATGAAACCTGGACCGCAAGCTATGGCCCCGCTTACTCGCGAGCCTTCGGGAAGCCCGTACTTTAACGCACCGGACGGGCAGCGGTCAATGGTTTTGATTATGTTCAGCGGGGAATCGCCGTTTATGTCGACCCAGGGGCGCCGGGCCGGATTAAAGACCGTACCCAGGGTATCGAAGCAATTGGTGTCGTGAGTGCACAACTCCGGGTTCCAATAGACGATAATATCTTCGTTCTGATAGATTCGGGGGTACTCCGGGTTGTCTTTGCCATAATGCGGGTTGATCTCAATTTGATAGCTCAAGCCGGTTTGCAGCCTGCTCTCGTCCCCTTTCAGGGCTGCCGCAAAGTCCCGGCCCCAGGCCTGGGCCGCCTCCAGTTGCTCGGGAGCAGGTTTTAAGCGCGCCCTTATCCCGGGCATCAGTTTCATGCGCAGCATCCGCAGGCGGGATTCCACATGGGGAACCCCTTCCCCGCTCCACCCGTATGAGCCGAAGGCGGCGGCGATCATTCCGCCGTGGGTGACCGGGGAGAGATGGGCCAACAGTTGCCAGACCGGCAATACCGCGTCTTTGTTTAATGTGGGCGTACCGATCAGGAGCCCCCGCGCCCCCTCCAGTTCAGCCATCACCTCTTCAGGGGTGCTGTAGATGAGGTCGAACCATTTGACCTCTATGCCGCCGTTCTCAAGCATACCGGCTTCAATATGCTCCCCCAGCATTTTAGTATACCCGTAGGCACTGGCGTAAGCGATCACCACTTTTATTTGCGTTGAAGGCTGAACCGGTTCAGACCACTGGCGGTAATGATTCATATAATCATGGGGATTTTGCCGCAGTATGAGGCCGTGCCCGGGGCAAATCATGCCGATATCCACCCTCTCCAGCCGGTTAAGAGCCTTGATGACATATTTTTTGAAAGGGGACATAATACCGTCATAGTAATATTTGAAAGCCGGGAAAAGCTCAGCTTCAATTTCATCGTTGAAGAGATGGGGGCCGGTGAAATGGCTGCCGAAGCAGTCCCCGCTAAACAAAATCTTATCTTCCTGCAAGTAGGTAAAAATGTTGTCCGGCCAGTGCAAGAGCAGGGCGCTCAAGAAGCTCAAGGTTTTGCCGCCCAGTTCGATTTTGTACCCTTTCACAATAGGCTGGCAATTAAATGGCCTCCGGCACACCTCTTTCAGGAATTCCAGAGCCGTACCGCTGGCCACGATAGTCAGATGCGGCATTACTTCAAGCAGTTTTTGCACCGCTCCAGAGTGGTCTGGTTCGGTATGGTTGATCACCAGATATTTCACCTGCTCCAGATCTGTCACTTCACGCAGGGAACTGAGATATTCTTCAAAAAAGGGCTCCTTAACGGCATCGATAAGGGCCGCTCCGTTCTCACCCTTTACCAGGTAGGCATTATAGGTGGTTCCGGAGTCGGTCTTCATCACGATGTCGAAATAGCGGAGATCCGGATCCTGTACTCCCAACCAGTACACCCCTTCAGTTATCTGAACTGCCACTTTCATTCCTCCCTTTCAAGTTTATGCCATATATACATATTATACCTTGATACCTGGAAATCAGCTAAATCTCGGCAGAAAATAGAAGGGAGGCCGCCAGTACTACTGGCAGCCTCCGCCGATAGCCATATGCCGCAGGGGCTCAAAGCCCGTTAACAGTGCACTAAGCTACGAACATCTGGAGGTATGGTCCTCAGTTGATGACGCCAAAGCCAATCAAGTCCGTCCCGCCTAAACGATCTTATTGGTCCGGTGCCAGATACCCATATCATTAGCCTGTTTGACCAGATCATCCCGGAACTGCGGATGGGCGATATTGATGAGAGCCTCCGCCCTTTCATAGGTGGATTTGCCCTGCAGATTGACGATCCCGTACTCTGTCACCACATAGGTCACAATAGTGCGCGGCACGGTGACGATAGCCCCGGTGGGCAGGGTGGGAACCACCCGGGAGATCAGTTCGCCGTCTTTACCGGTGACGGTGGAACTAAGGCAGATGAAGCCCTTGCCGCCTTTGGATTTGAAGGAGCCATGATGAAATCCAACTGCCCGCCGGTTCCGGTGATATGCCTGATCCCGGAGGATTCAGAACATACCTGCCCATACAGGTCGATTTCGATGGCGTTGTTGATGGCCATGACATTGTCGTTCTGCGCGATGACCCAAGGGTTGTTGGTGTAGTCAACCGGGTACATGGCGCATTCGGGGTTGTTATCCAGGAAGTTGTAAAGTTTGTTAGTCCCCATGGCGAAAGTGAACACCATCTTTTCCCGGTCGATCTGTTTGCGCTTGCCGGTGATGCGTCCGGCCTCATGCATGTCGACATAGGAGTCCACCAGCATCTCGGTGTGCACCCCCAGATCCTTGATGTCGGACTTGGCAATCATTGAACCGATGGCATTGGGCATGGCGCCGATGCCCAGCTGTATGCAGCCTCCGTCAGGAATCTCATTGACGATGATCTCCGCCACTTTATTATCCACGTCGTTGACGGGGATGGTGGGCAGCTGTATCAGGGGACGGTGGTCGCCTTCCACGATGTAATCCACCTTGGAGATGTGGATGGTTTCGTAATAGCCGCCAAAAGTGCGGGGAACAGCATTGCACACCTCTACGACGATTTTCTTGGCAGCGCGGGTGGTTGCCGAGGTTATGGAGTGTGAAGTCCCCAGGCTGAAATACCCGAATTCATCCATGGGACCCACTTTGATCATGGCCACATCCACATCTACATAGCCGCGATTGTACCATTCCGGGGTGTAGTGGTAGGTCAGGGGGGTGTAGTAGCACAGCCCTTTGTCATGCAGTTTGCGGCTGGCCCCGCTGAAATGCAGGTCCGTAAAGGTGAAGTGCTCCATGGTGGGATCCACCTGGGCGATCTGCACCGGGAAAGGACACACCACGGTGCTCACCTTGACATCGAACAACTCGTCTTTGCGCGCGGCCAGGGCGGCATCCAGCACATGAGAATTCATCATGAATTCCCCATATTGGACCTTGTCTCCGGATTTGACCACTTTCACAGCTTCGTCGGCGCTAACCAGTTTCTTTTGATATTCCTCCGCGTATTTCATTGGGACTCCTCCTCCTCTTTTTCTTATTGCCGGGTGGTTTTGAAACGGGGCGGTCGTCCGGCGCCGGGGCTGCCCCAAATTAACCTCTCAAGAGATCGCCGGCGATGACCAGTCTCTGCACTTCGCCGGTGCCTTCATAGATCTGGAATATCTTGGCGTCACGCATCAGTTTTTCAACCGGGTATTCACGGGTATAGCCATAGCCGCCGAATACCTGCACCGCTTCTATGGCGCAGAACATAGCGGTGTCGCCGGCAAAGGCCTTGGCCAGCGATGCCGATTTGCTGAAACGGGGCACTTCCATGTCCTGCAAAGAAGATGCCTCATAATAGAGCAGGCGTGAGGCCTGGATGCGCATGGCCATGTCGGCCAGCTTGAACTGTATGGCCTGGAAACTGGAGATGGGTTTGCCGAATTGGGTGCGAAGCTGTGAATAGGCCAGGGATTCGTCCAGGCAGCGCTGGGCCACCCCGGTTGCCATAGCGGCTATGCTGGCCCGGGAGATATCCAGGGTCTTCATAATGATATAAAAACCCTGGCCTTCCTTGCCGATCAGGTTTTTGGCCGGAACCCGCACATCCTCAAAAATGACCTCGGTAGTATTGGAGGTTCTGATGCCCAGTTTATCCTCCACCTTGCCCACCGTGATACCGGGGGTATTGCGGTCCACCATGAAACAGCACATGCCTTTGCTGCCCATTTTCTTGTCCAGGGTGGCCAGAACAGTATACATCCCGGCGGTTCCGCCGTTGCTGATAAACTGCTTGGAGCCGTTCAAGATATATTCATCTCCGGATTTTACACAGCGGGTGGAAATGCCGCCGGCGTCAGAACCCGCGCCGGGTTCGGTTAAACAGAAGGCCCCCAGTTCGCCGTCTACGATGCGCCCGAACCACTCTTTCTTCTGTTCCTCATTGGCGGCCACATGTATGGGGTCGGTGGCCAATAGTGAACTGGCGACCATGATGGTGCCTATACCGGCGTCCCCCCAGCAGATCTCTTCAGCCACTATATTTTGAGTCACATGGTCCAACCCGGGGCCGCCGTATTCGGCCGGTACACCTATGGCCATAAATCCTAATTCCTGCATTTTGTCAAGACAATCCTGAGGATATACATGGTTATGATCCCATTCGCTGGCAAAAGGAGCGATTTCATTGGCGGCAAAATCGTGTGCCATGCGTTTCATCATTTCCTGTTCTTCAGTTAATCTAAAATCCACTTTCAAACCTCCTTACTGTTGCCGGCCCGGCCATCAGGGGGCACAGCCGCCCTCAAAACATTTAGATATCCCGAGTCCACAAAGAACACATGGCCGGACCGCCTCCCACACAAAGCGAAGCTCCGCCCAGGGTTGCGCCCATTTTCTCCATCTGATAATAAAGGCTGACAACGATGCGCAGGGCGGTGCATCCCACCGGATGACCCAGCGCGATACCCGAACCGTTCAGGTTGCATTTGTCCATATCCAGTTCAATGCCGAAGTCTTCTTTCAGCATGCGGCCCACCCCCAGGAATTGAGCGGCAAAGGCTTCATTGATCTCCCAGTACTCGATATCTTCGAATTTGAAACCAGCCAGACCCAAGCCGCGGGGAATCGCCAGGGCCGGTCCCAATCCCATGACTTCAGGGGCAACCCCGGCATGGCAGATATTGACCATTTTCATTAAGGGTTTGAGGCCTAATTCCAGGGCTTTATCTTTGGACATAATAACCACCGCAGCCGCAGCATCGTTTATACCCGAAGCATTAGCAGCCGTAACCACTCCGCCTTTTTTGAATGCCGTCGGCAGTTTGGCCATTTTTTCCAGGCTGGCGTCGGGGATCATGTGCTCGTCGGTGGCATAGAATGTACTTCCCTTGCGGGTTTTTATTTCGAAGGGCACGATTTCGCGCTGGAAGCTGCCGTCGTCCCTGGCCCGGGTGCCCCGCTGATGGCTCATCAAAGCCAGTTGGTCGCATTCTTCCCGGGTGATGCCGTATTTCTCGGCGATATTTTCGGCGCTGATTCCCATATGCCCGGGAATCATGCTGTCAAAGAGGCCGTCATGGATCATGGCGTCTTCCAGCTTGCCCGGGCCCATGCGGTAGCCCATGCGCCCTTTCAAGGCCATGTATGGGGCATTGGTCATGCTCTCCACCCCTATGACCAGGGCGGCATCATTGGCCCCCACCTGTATGTTGCGGGCTGCGACTTCAAGTGCCCGCATCCCCGAAGCACAGTTCTGGTTGACATTGGCGGCGGTGCTGTCGATGGGCAGGCCGATGGCCATGGCCACCTGCCGGGCGGGCAGAGAACCCTGTCCATGGGGATAAACCTGGCCCATCACCAATTCCTTGATCAGGCCTATGTCGATGCCGGCCCGTTCTATGGCGGCTTTTCCCGCCGCTACAGCCAATTCTTTGGCCTGAACGTCTTTCAAACTGCCCATAAAGGCACCTATGGCGGTTCTGCATGCGCTGACCAGTACAATTTCCTTCAAATGAATAAACCTCCCCTTTTAATAAAGTTAAAACCATGGTGCAGCCAGGAATTTTACCTGTTTTTAAACTGCGGTTTGCGTTTTTCCACAAAGGCCCCCAGGCCTTCATTTTTGTCCTCGGTGGCACAACACATGCCGAACATATCTGATTCGATGCTCATAGCGGTGTCGATGTCCACCTGCATGCCTTTGCCGATGGCGAATTTGGCGTAGCCCACCGCCAGGGGCGCTTTGGCAGCAATCCTGGCGGCCATTTTTCTGGCCTGATCCATTAATTCAGCCGCTGGATAGACATGGTTTACCAGGCCGATCCGGTAAGCCTCCTCAGCTTTGATGTTGTCAGCGGTATAGGTAAGCTCTTTAGCGCGGCCTTCCCCTATCAGACGCGGCAAGCGCTGCGTGCCCCCGAATCCCGGGATAATGCCCAGCCCCACTTCAGGCTGGCCGAAAACCGCATTATCCGCAGCCAGACGGACATCGCAGGCCATCGCCAGCTCGCATCCTCCTCCCAGGGCAAAACCATTGACCGCTGCGATCACCGGCTTTTCCATGAGTTCCAATTTGCGGAATACCTTCTCCCCCATGTCGGAAAAATATCTTCCTTGTGCCGGAGAAAGAGGCAGCATGAAATTGATGTCGGCGCCGGCCACGAAGGATTTATCCCCCGCACCGGTTATTATCAGCACCTTGATATCCGGGTCCTGTCTGACCTCATCCACCGCTTGAGAGATCTCCTCCAGTGTCCGGGCATTGAGGGCGTTCAAATATTTAGGCCGGTTGATGTACAGAATGGCGATGTCGTTTTCTCTTTCCAGTACCAGGTTTTCATATGACACGGCTGTCCCCCCTATCACTCGCTGTTAACCCCGCGGCTATTTTTTGCTGTAATCATAGAAGCCTTTGCCGGTCTTCATCCCCAGCCAGCCGGCGCGCACCAGTTGTTTTAAGGGCGGAGCCGGGCGATATTTGGGATCGCCAGTCTCTTTAAAGAGCGTCTCGCATACCGCCAGGGCGATATCCACCCCCACCAGGTCACATAAGGTCAAAGGCCCCATCGGCCAGCCGGCGCCCAGTTTCATGGCGGTGTCAATATCCTCGGCGCTGGCCAGACCCTCATTGAGAATGAAAGCGGCTTCATTCATGCCCGGCAGCAGGATGCGGTTGACCACAAATCCCGGCCCTTCTTTGACCAGAACCGGGGTCTTGCCTATGGCCCTGGAGAATTCCACCACGATGTCAATGGTTTCCTGAGAGGTTTGGGCGGCAGGGATCACTTCCACCAATTTCATCACATTGGCGGGATTAAAAAAGTGCATGCCGACGACCTTGTCAGAGCGCTTGGTGATAGCGGCGATCTCGGTGATAGATAGTGAAGATGTATTGGTGGCCACTATGATGTCAGGCTTGAGAATGGCGTCCAGGCGGGTGTAAACTTCTTTTTTGATCTCCATTTTTTCAAAAACGCATTCGATGATGAAATCGGCTTCGGCCAGCTTGTCGAATTCGCCGGTGGGCTCGATTTTAGCGGTAATTGCATCGGCGGCGCCTGCCGGCACTTTGCCCTTTTCTTCTTGTTTGGCCAGGCTTTTGCCGATGGACTTAATCGCCTTGTCACAGTATTCCGGATAAATGTCAAACAGTATTACTTCTTTCCCGGCTGCAGCCAGGGCCCAGGCAATACCCTGTCCCATCGTGCCGGCTCCCATTACCGCTATTTTGTTTAATTCCATCTATTTTTCCCCCTTGCATAAAATCGTAGTAAAATCTAACTCCTGCGTGAGTCTGGACTTCCCCCTCTTATCACCTCCTTTTGAATGGCCAGGGTTGTATCAAGCCTATTCAATAATCGTGCCAGCCCCTCGCCGAATGGCCCAAAATGCCCTAATTGCGGGATTTTTCCGTATTCCCGGCCCCGCAAATCGAGGTACTGTGCAGCGCTGTTTCACCCCTTTCGGGATGGCCGCAAAATGTTTAGATCACAGCACAGGGGGATACATCAGGCTTTGCGGCTTCATCCTAATTTGAGAGGATGTCTCTTAAAAGAGGAGACCCGCAGTCAAAAGGGGAGGCGAGCCAGTCCGGGCCAACCCCGGACTGGCTCAAACAATGGTTAGGTATAGGGAATGTTGATTTGCCACTTAGTAATCAAAAGACTCACTGGGAATATCTACAGCGGAGGAGTCCTCACTGGCTAATACCTCTGCGGTCAGCCACACATTGGGAACCACATTGAGCAGGTAATACCGGGCCGCATCCACTTTGCCCTGATAAAAGGCCCGGTCGTAATGATCCGCTTCCAGCTCCCCGAGGCGCTTTTGGGCCAGCCAGGCCTGGTCCAGAATAAGGCGTCCCCCGTAAAGCTGGGCGGTAGCGGTCAGAACCCGCCGGGCGTACACCGCCACCAGATCCATGTTTTGCCGGGCGGCAAAACCCAGCAGGGTTTTCTGAATTTGCCGGTAAGCCGATAAGGCTTTGTCGAGATGGGCAAATTCGCGGGCAAGTATCCCCTCGCCGCGGTGGGCGGCGCAGAATTCCTCGATATCCTGTATAAAAGCTGCGAAAACGCTGCCTTTTTTCATGGTCATCTTGCGCCCCACCAGGTCCAGCCCCTGAATATAATTGGCGCCTTCCCAGATAGAGTAGATCTTGATGTCGCGCGCGATCTGGGCTACCGGGTATTCCTCGCAATAGCCGTAACCGCCGTAAGCCTGTATGGCCTCTCCGCACAGCCACCAGCCTTCGTCACTGGGATAAGCCTTGCACAGCGGTGTGGCCACCTCGATCAAGTCATTGGCCTGCTGGCGCTTCAGCGGGTCGGGATCATGGGAGCGCACGTCGAAAGCGAAATAAGTTTTATAGAGCATGGCGCGCATTACTTCCACGTGGGCTTTGCCCATCAAAAGGGTGCGTTTGATATCTTCATGCTTTATAATCGGCACCCGGCCGGCCTTGGGATCGGTTAAGAGGCGCCCCTGAATGCGCTCTTTGCAGTAGTCCCTGGCATTGTAAAAGGCGTTGGCGATGCAGGATAAGGCCAAATGCCCGGTTTCCAGACGGGCCATGTTCATCATCTGGAACATCTGCGCCATGCCCTGCCCCCGGCCTTCATTCTCCAGGGGATTTGGCCCCAGGAGCCAGCCCCGGCAGCCATTATTCTCCCCGAAGCTAAGGGCCGCGGTAACTGAACCGGCCTGACCCAATTTGTGTTCCACCCCGGTGGTCTGCACATCGTTGTCAGTTAAGCTGCCATCTTCGTCAACCCAGTATTTAGGGACGACGAACAGGGATATCCCCGCTGTTCCGGGCCGGGCGCCCTCCACCCGGGCCAGATAGAGATGAACGATATTCTCGGTGAAATCATTGTCCCCACCGGTAATAAATATCTTCTGTCCTTTTATTTTGAAAATCTCCGGATGTTCGGTAGGATAGGCGCGGGATAATATATCGCCCACATCCGAACCGGCACTGGGCTCAGTCAGGCACATGGTTCCCGACCATTCCCCATTCATCATGCGGGGCAGAAACATCTCCTTGACTCTCTGGGTGCCAAAACTCTGAATCAGGCCGGCCGCCCCGCTGGTGAGTATGATGTAGGGCGCAAAGGTGGGGTTGGCGGCGTTAAACATCTCCCATACCATGGCATACAGGATATGCGGCATCACCAAAGCATCTTCGGATGCGTCGATGTTGCTGGTGCCCCAGCCTTCTTGCTGCAGTTTGGCAAACAGAGGCCCGAAACTGGGCGGTGTTTTTACCTGCCCATTTTCAAAACGCACCGGATTTTTTTCTCCATCGGTATTGGTAGGCTCGACGACCTCTTTAGACATCCTGAGGATAGGGGCTAAAAAGGCCTTCACCTCATTTTTGGAATAGTAGCCTGCGAATTTCCGATAATTGAATATTTCCTCGGTTGGCAGCCATTCCTGAAGAATGAATTCGAAGTCGCGGGTATTTTGATAAGCGAAATTTGCCGACATATTTGAATTCCCTCCGTTTCAGGCGGCTGTTCCCGGCCTGGAACAGCCTTCAAATAAGGAAAAATTTGGGCCGGATGATGGCAGCTGACGCGGCCACCACCCGCTGATCTAAAAAAGGAGAGGTATATGGGTTAGGGACAAATTTGATAAGCTGGTAATCAAGGCCTGATCATTTATATATCCCGGGTCCACAGCGAAGCCATGGCAGAGCCTCCGCCCACGCACAGGGAAGCCCCCCCGACGGTGAGGTTTAACCTTTCCATCTCATAATAGAGACTGACGATGATCCTCAGGGCGGTGCATCCCACCGGATGACCCAGGGCGATTCCAGAGCCGTTGTGGTTAGTCTTGTCGAGGTCGATCTTCAGTCCGAACTCCTTGCCGATCATACGATCCACCCCGATAAACTGCGCTGCGAAAGCTTCATTGATCTCCCAGTATTCCACCTCGTCGTAGGCCATTTCAGCCTGTTTTAAGCATTTGGGTATGGCCACCGCAGGACCCAGCCCCATGACTTTGGCTTCCACCCCTTCGGTACAAACGTTGATCAGCTTCATCAATGGTTTGATGCCCAGTTCTTGAGCTTTTTGTTTGGTCATGAATACGGCTGCCGCCGAGCCGTCATTAATGCCTGAAGCGTTGGCGGCGGTTACTACGCCTTCCTTTTTGAAGGCTGCGGGCAGCTTGGCCATGGCCTCCATATTCGCTCCGCTAATGGGGTGTTCGTCGTTTTCGAAGCTGGTAGTGCCTTTTTTGGTCTTGATATTGACGGGAACGATTTCCCTTTTAAAACGCCCTTCGAAGATGGCCTGGGCAGCCCGGTTATGGCTTAAGACTGCCAGTTCGTCACATTCAGCCCTGGTAATGCCGTATTTCTCGGCCACATTCTCTGCGGTCAGGCCCATATGGCCGCCCGCCAAAGCGCATATCAGCCCGTCCGACAGCATGGCATCCTGAGCCTTGCTGTCTCCCATGCGGAAGCCGCTGCGTCCCTGTTGCAGGATATAAGGAATGTTGCTCATACTCTCGGTGCCTACCACCAGGGCGATTTCGGTCTTGCCCAGGGCCAGGCTGTTTGCCGCCACCTCCACGGCCCTCATGCCGGAGGCGCAGTTTTGACTGAGCATGGTCGATCCCGAACGGGGATTCATACCCACTGCCATGGCCACCTGCCGGGGCGGCAGGGAACCATTGCCATGATGCAGGCACATTCCCATGACTATCTCATCAATCATCCTGGCTTCGATGCCGGCCCGGTTGATGGCTTCGCTAGCAGTGATAGCCGATAATTCATTGGCTCTGACTGATTTGAGCGATCCCAGAAAGTCTCCAATGGGGGTGCGGCATGCGCTGACCATCACAACTTCATTGATTGCTGACATGCATTATCCTCCTCCTAATCCTTTTGGCTTTTATAGAGCAATAAGCGTGCCAATCAAGTCCGTCCGGGCGCAAATCCCGAAATAGCGGGTTTTATGGGCTGCGGGGCCGGGGCTCCCTACAGCTTTTGAGCCGTGTTTTTATCCTATTCTGGGTTAGGTGAGCTATAAAAGGCAGTATTGGATGATTGCGATACTCGGTATTGCAGGCCTTGAAGGAAAGGAAACGGGTCTTCCAAAACAGGAGAGTAGAGACGCGCTGATTTATCCTGAATGATCTCTTCAGCGCGCCCGCTTTATAAATAGAAGTGTCTGGCGATGGGACTGTTACCGGTTAAGACCATATTTTTCAAGTTTGCGATACAAGGCAGAACTGTGAATGCCCAGAATTTTGGCGGTTTTGGAACGATTGCCCCCGGTTTTGATCAGGGTGCGGGAGATGATCTCCTTTTCTATCATCTCCACGGTTTCGGTGAGCCCCTGTTCCAGTTGCTGCGGAAGGACAAAGGGAATTACAGCAGGCGGGGATAGAGAAGGAAAATGCGCCGGCAGCAAGCAGTCGCAGGCCTCCATCTCGGCCAGATTGACCGCTCTCTCCAACAGGTTCTCCAGCTCACGGACATTTCCCGGCCAGGAATAACCCTGCAGGAGTTGCAAAGCCTGCGGGGATACATTGGGAACATTGGTCTCCAAATTACGGTTTATGCGGGTGAGCAGGTATTTTACCAGCAGCGGAAGGTCGTCGAGACGCTTGCGCAGGGGCGGTATTCTAAGCCGCACCACATTCAAACGATAATAGAGGTCCTCGCGGAACTCGCGCCTGGCCACCAATTCTTCCAGATCACGATTGGTGGCCGCTATGACCCGGGCATTGATTACGATGGGAGTAGTGCCGCCCACCCTTTCCACCACCCTCTCCTGCAGAACCGAAAGCAATTTGGTCTGCATGGTGATGGGCATATCGCCGATTTCGTCCAGGAACAGGGTGCCGCCCTTGGCCAGTTCGAATTTGCCGGGCTTGCCGCCTTTTTTGGCCCCGGTGAAGGCTCCTTCTTCATAGCCGAAAAGCTCGGATTCCAACAGGTTTTCAGGCAAAGCGGCGCAGTTGATGCGAATAAACGGGCCGGAAGAGCGGCTGCTGGCGTTGTGGATGGACTGGGCGAACAGTTCCTTCCCGGTGCCGCTTTCACCGGTTATCAACAGAGTCGATGAAGTGGCCGCAAACTGCCGGGCCATATCCTTGGTCATGGAAAACTCGGCACTGTCGCCGACCAGGTCGGAAAATTTCCAGCGGGTGCGGTAAATCGACCATACTTCATCTTTATAAATGTTTAATTCTTTTTCGATCTGCTCCAGCTTGCGGGTCAGTATTTTCACACCCGACATATCCAGAACTACACTGTGCCCAATGGCACCGATGATTTCTCCGTTCTCAACAATGGGCTGCCGGTTGACGACGAACTCACGGCCATTTACCAGCCAGTAATCCGCCTGATAGACTTTTCCGGTTTTCAAGACCTCGGGCAGTTTGGAATGGGGGGTGATTTCCAAAATATTCTTTCCGATGACCTCGGAGCGTTTCTTTTCCAGAATATCAAGATAGGTCTGGTTAATAAAGGTGATGGCGGCGTTTTTGTCCACAATCACATAGGCCAGATAGGGGCTTTCGATCAAACCGTTTATAACGGTTACGAATCGCTGCTCACTCTCCTCAAGCATATCCATCAACACCTGGGCGCCGGACATGTCCAGCATGAAATAGTGGCCGATGGCGCCAACTACTTCACCTTCCATTTTGATGGGCATACGGGTCACCAGGGTCTCCTGCCCGTTTATATACCAGAGCTTGGCTTTGTCAATGCGCCCGGTTCGAAGGACTTCGGGCAATTCGGAATTGGGTATGACATCGAGGATGTAGCGGTTTATGACCGATTCTTTGGGCAGGTCGCCCAGACATTGAAGAAAAGGGGTATTGATGTGGGTTATGATGCCGTCCCTATCCACCATGACAAAACCCAGGTGGGGGTTTTCAAAAAGTGTGTCCAGGATCACCGAGAATTCTTGCTCGGTTTGCTGGAGGCGCTTCATTATAGCCTGGGCGCCGGACATATCGAGGAACAGGCTGCGGGATAATGCCCCGATCACCTCTCCCTTATGTACAATGGGCAAAGCGGTGACGATGGTCTCTTTGCCGTTTATGCAACATATGTCGGCGCTTACCGATCGCCCGGTTTTTAATACCCGGGGCAACTGGCAATCAGGGATAACTTCCAGAATGTATTTTCCCACTACGTCTTCTTTGCGGAGCTCCATAGCTTGCAGCAGGGTCTGGTTCATGTTTTTAATATAACCCTCTTTATCGACGATCACATAGAACATGTACCAGCTTTCAATAAGCCCCTCCAGTACTTCGGCAATCTCTTCAAAGTCATAGCGCCATTCTGACAAAACAAGATCACCTCCACCTTATATTCTCTACAATGATTGCCTTTCAACTTTAAGCCCGATAGTATTACTTCTGGTGCGAAATGATGTTATCAGGTATCCTTTGCAGAGCTTAAAAGATGATTAGCATTATTATAACTGAATAACCTAACAAGGTCATTGGGAATATAGTGGTTGTGAAAATTTTACTATTGCGGAAAATTGTTATACCATGTTGTTTTTTTATAGCATGTGATTGCGGTACTGATTTTCCTGGAACATAGTAGTAATATCCCACCAGCCATAGGCCCGTTCCAGAGTTTTAAAACCCTCGATATCCAGGGTTCTGGTATACACTATGGTGCCTCCCAGAGTCTGATAAAACCGTTGGTAGGGATTGTCGTGCAAAGCCCAAACCATAAAAGAGTGTATGCCCTTTTCCAAAAGCTTTTTTCTCACCGCCGCCAACAGCCGGCTGCCTATGCCTTTGCGTTGGAAAGATTTTAAAACATAAATCACGTATAATTCGCCTTTAAAGGGCAAACCGCCTGCGCGCTCGGGGCCAAAGGCGGCAAAACCCACTATTTTGCCGCTCTCTATTTCCGCCACCACGATGTCTTTATCCGCAGACTTAATGATTTCCCGGGCGTAATGCTTGCGGTCAGGAAATGTGACCAGGGCCAGCTGTGGCGGAGGCAGTATTCCCTGGTAGGTGCTTTTCCAGGTATCCACATTTACTCGGGCAATTTTGGCTGCGTCGGACAGTTTGGCTTCTCTTATTAACACGACAACCTCCTATGAAATCAGCTATTAGCAACATATTATATCACCGGCGGTTTTAAGCGATTAAATGCCTGGCCTAAAAAAGGGGTACGCAAAATAACTGCGCCTTCGGGGCATAGCTCCTGACAACAGTAGCAGCGGATACAGCGGTCATAATCGTAATACGGCGGCTTGCCGCCGCCGGGCGTTCCGTCCTCATCCTCATCTGTCCATTGTATAGCTTTGGGAGCGGCCGGACAAACCTGTATGCAGATCCCGCAGCGAATGCATTTTTCTTCTTGTATCTCAGGCCGCTCTACTATGGCGTTGCGAACACGGTTATTGGTCAATCTGGCCATGGTCCGGGCATGAGCCAGCTGAAAATCCGTGATTACCAGCGGGGCCAGGGCATCTCCCAAAAGGGTGAGGGCCTCTTTATCCATCCTGCCCAGGCCGTATTGCTGGCCGATTCGTATCATCTCCAGGCTGTCCGGAAGCAACCCGACCATTCTGGCTGCGGTAGCGTCGATCGCTACCGGATCAGAGCTGAATAATAATGCCCCTATTTTTCTGGGTTTGCCATTGCGGGGGCCATTGCCTTCCATAGCCATAATCGCGTCCATAACGTAAAGCCGCGGTTTTAAGCAGCCGGTCAGATCCACCAGCATAGTCGCGAATTGCTTCATTTCGGTCAGCTTGGCATGATACTCCCCTTTGAGGAGTCCGGGGATGCAGCCGAACTGGTTTTTGATGGCGCCGGTCAAAGTGGTCAAAGCGTGAGACTTGAGTTTGGGGAGGCTGATTATCCCCTGGGCACGAGCGGCAGCTTGAGCAATCACGAAACTTTTATTCTGGATGCCTTCATTAAAAATGAGGCGCTCGCCCACTTCGAAATTACCGGTTTCAATGCCCATTTTAGCGGCAATCGTAGCCAGGCCTGATTTCTGAGCAGCTTTGTTCAGACCTCCAAAACCCGGAGAGTCACCGTACGACAGCTGTACTCCATGCTGCAAAAACGCCCCCGCCACTGCCTCAAAGACGGCGGGATGAGTTGTCACGCATCTTTCCGGGGGATCTGCAGCCAGCAGATTGGGCTTAATGAGTATTCTTTCCCCGGGGCGGGCAAATTGCCGCACCCCGCCCAGAAGTTCCAGGCCTCGGTTTACTGCGGATCTCACTTTATCATATTCATAATCATCGCAATGAATAATCGCAACTTTTGACATCGCAACCCCCTGTCAATTTAAAAGTCTAGGGCTATTAAAACATTATAGATCCTGGAGACAAATTTGGGTATCAATAATATTATGCAGGCTGAAGTTTTCTTTCATCCCCACCGGAAGAAAGCCAGCCTCATTGATCAAATCAATTGGGCTGGCCTTCATTTTGGTTGGGTTTCGCTTTATTTCAAATCCATGAGGATATTGATGAGGGTAATAATAGCGAGACTGACAGCCACTCCGCCACGGTCTCCTCCTTTGGTGGCCGCACTCTGCTTGTACTTGTGTCCGCAAAAGGTCGGCAGTAAAAGCCATCTATCATATAAAAGGGCTTGCCGGAGAGTCTGATTCCAACCTGGCGTACCCTGTATACGAGATTAACCTTTCAAAAGGTCATTGGCTATGACTATCCGCTGGACTTCAGCGGTGCCCTCATATATCTGGAATATCTTGGCGTCGCGCATCAATTTCTCCACCGGATAATCCCGGGTATAACCGTATCCCCCGAAAATCTGCACTGCTTCTAAGGCGCAGTACATAGCGGTGTCGCCGCCAAATCCCTTGGATAGGGAAGCAGCTTTGCTGAAACGGGGCACATTCATATCCTGCAGTGAAGAGGCTTCATAATAGAGTAAACGCGAAGCCTGAACACGCATGGCCATATCAGCCAGCTTGAACTGAATAGCCTGGAAGCTGGAGATCGGTTTGCCGAATTGGGTGCGCATCTGCGCATAAGCCAGGGCCTCATCCAGGCAGCGCTGGGCTAAACCGGTTGCACATGCCCCGATGCTGGCCCGGGAGAGATCCAGGGTTTTCATTACGATGTAAAAGCCCTGTCCTTCTTTGCCTAGCAGGTTTTTGGCCGGAACTTTAACATCCTCAAATATGACCTCGGTGGTATTCGAAGTCCTGATTCCCAGCTTATCTTCAACTTTGCCCACCGAGATCCCGGGGGTATCGCGGTCAACCATAAAAGCGCACATTCCCTTGGAACCCAGCTTCTTGTCCATAGTGGCTATAACCAGGTACATTCCCGCAGTACCGCCGTTGGTTATAAACTGCTTGGTGCCGTTCAAGATATATTCATCGCCGACCTTTTTGCAGCGGGTGGAAATACCGCCGGCATCCGAGCCGGCGCCCGGTTCGGTCAGGCAGAAGGCGGCCAGTTCGCCGTTGACCATGCGGCCAAACCATTCCTTTTTCTGTTCTTCATTAGCGGCAGCATGAATGGGATCGGTAGCCAATAAAGTGCTTCCCACCAGAATGGTCGCAATTCCGGCATCACCCCAGCCAATTTGCTCTGCAACTATATTCTGAGTCAGGTGATCCAGTCCAGGTCCGCCGTATTCGGCGGGTACGCCAATGGCCAGGAAACCGAGTTCGTGCATTTTATCAAGGCACGCCTGAGGATAGACGTGGTTGTGATCCCAGTCGCTGGCATAAGGTGCAATTTCATTGGCAGCGAACTCATGAGCCATTCGTTTCATCATTTCCTGCTCTTCGTTAAGTATGAAGTCCATTACATTGCCTCCTTTGGTACTGCATGTGTTGCTGAAAATTTATTTTGTTTAATGATTAAACAAGCAATTTCTATGCCACTTTCCAGTAAATTGTGAAAAAAATAATTTGCACCATCATAAATCCCCGCCATATCGGGGTTATTGTTAATTAATTCACAAATCGTTCCGGGGAGGAGATCAACGGAAGGCCTTACAGAATATACGTGACTTCCGCGAGTGCCGGGGGCGCTGCTGATGCTGGAATTCCTCACAGCCTGGCTGGAAGCTATCCAAGTTCAACAAATGGTTTTCTCTTTTTTGAACCGCTGGTTTATGGCCTAAAAACGTCAGGCCATCTGCGGCTAACTCAGATGGCCTGACGGAGGCAAGTGGGGAAGGTTCTTGACTTGCGGGCAATTCAAGAATCTTCCACCCTAGTAATTTTCAAACAGTAGCCCGG
>NZ_DCEA01000072.1:319-36026 GCF_002316705.1 Syntrophomonas sp. UBA1041 | reverse complement strand
AGCCCGGGCTTATTTATTGTCCCGGACCCTGCTCGGGCTACTGGCTTTGTTGTGCTGAGCTCTGACCGCCATTCTGGCCCCCTCCTTTATTATCAGTGAGCTTTTTCCTCAAATCCTCCAGGTTTTGCATGGCGATCTCGGTTTTTATCAACACCAGCTGTTTTTGTTTCAGTTCAACCGCACGCTTTACATCTGTCAGAGCATACTCAGTTTTGGTGAAAGTTTCGCTATTCTTGCCTTCATCCTTCATCTTCAGCATCTCCCATTGCTGGGTCAGGCTGCTGGCATGCGGCTGGGCCGCATCCCATTGCAATCCATTGGCAAGGGCTGCGGTCATCATAACTTCATATTTCACGCGATAATACGGCGGAGGTAATTTGGATTTAAGCACCGCAGCCATATCTGAATAGGAGTGGTATAACTCTATTGCGCCCAGCAGACTTTCTTTCGCCTTCCGGTCGCTGATATTCATGGTGAGTTCTTCCATGGTTTTTTCAAACTTATCTCTGATTTCCGGATTCAATCCCGCTCTTATAGCTTCCGGCTCCAGGCTGTTCCACTGTTGATTGATTTTTTTGATGCTTTCTTGTTCTTTTGTCCAATTATTCGTACTCTGTTGGTTGGCCTGAACAGTTGATTGTTGGCGGTTGTTTTGCTGTCCTTGCTGCTGTTGGTCTTGCTGCTGTCCCTGTTGACCCTGTTGTTGCTGCTGCTGTTGCTGGCCGTTTTGTTGCTGCTGTTCCTGATTTTGCTGACCGCTCTGCTGGGTGCCCTGCTCTTGTCCCTGTTGCCCTGCCTGCTGCTGATCCTGCTGGCCTTGCTGTTGCATCGGCTGCGAACCGGCGGCAGTCTGCCCGCCCTGCTGTTGTTGCTGGGCCGGCATCTCGACAAAATTTACTTTTTGGCCAATGGTCATGATCAGAGCATCGGTCTCGTTCACAATCTGGGCGAAGCTTTCAGGCTCTTTAGTTTCAGTTTGAGTGTTTTCCCCCTGCGGCTTCTGTTCCGCCCCCTTTTTAGAACAACCGGCCATAGCAGTCATGAATAGCAATAACAACAGCAGGATTGCAGGTTTATAATAACGGCAGGTTCTCATAAGGTCACCTCATTATACAGGTTTTCCAATAAAATCAGCTTGATTATAAATTTAGATTATCCAGAACCGCGGTCATTCATTCTGAGCGCAAAAAAAGGGGAGAGTACTCTCTCCCCTCGGATTATTCTGTTGCTAATCCACAACTTTTTTCCAATCCACCGCTTTTGACCTCATGGGTCAGGCTGCTGCTAGCGGTGAACCCAGATTTGTTTAAGAAACTACCGCCCTACCAAGCGGCTGTGCTGCAGGTCATTATGTAATAGCCTGCAATACCTAATTGGCTTTAGCCATCTGATTCATGCTCTCTATCTTGCGACATATCTTTTTTATAGTGCGGGGGTATATTACCACACTCCCCTGCCGGTAATTCTTGATATAGTCCACCAGTTGATGCCGGCCTAGAATCGGGACTTCTAGCTTCTTTTTCTGATTCTGCCGTAAAGTGATATTGTCGCAGGATAGGACGATGATACCCTGAGTGGGTAGATTCTTAACTCCTACTACCTTCATTAAAAATCCGCGCAGTCTGTATTCGTGTGAATCAACCTGGCCTATCGGATTAGTTATCATTTTTGAATAGCCACTCTTCTTGTGAAGAATCCAGTTGTCTTTGCTGTCGATGTCGATAATTCCGCCCCGTTCGCCACCATAGTTTTTGGTCTCGATATGAAATATTCCATTAGGGCCGACAACTACTGTGTCATATTCATTCGTGTGTTCCGAATCAGGACCCAGTCTGATGTTGTGAAAAACCTGATACCTAGATTTTGGGCTTTCCAGGCTGCCCATAACCGCGCGAACCTTGTGCTCGCCTCTGTCTCCGCTGGCCATGATCTGCTTCTTGATCTCGTTCTTCTTATCACGCTTGCGAACCGCATAAAAGAAGTAGATGGCTGCGATCAAAACCACCACAATGGGAGACAGCGTAATCCAAATATTCACTTTTCTCTCCTTTCCTTTTATTATTCCTGGAAACTATATCACTTTTAATTATAGACATATCCTGGCTTAATGCAAATGCCCCGGCAAAAAATATCTTGACAAAATGCCAATCAGCATTATATGTTAGCACTTTAATATCCGCGGCCGAATTGGAAGAGGTCCGAGCGTTTTGGAGCCGGTCGCCATTATATGACCGCCTTAAAGGGCTTCAGTTGAAATAAATGCACAATCAAGGTATAATACTCAGGTACAAATTAATCTGCGGATGTGGCGGAATTGGCAGACGCACCAGACTTAGGATCTGGCGGGTAACACCGTGGGGGTTCGAGTCCCTTCATCCGCACCATGGAAATAGAAAGGAGGAGAGCCTCCTTTTTTTGATTCTAATGATAAATGCAGCAAGACGGCCCGCTTTTTCTTCAGGGCCGGCTTTTTGATATTCATTATATAGATAGCCGGGATTGAAGCACCGGTTGTTTAGGCCCAGCTCTTATCGCGAGCCGGAGCGGTTATGTTCAGACCGTGAAAAACCAGCATTCCTGCACACAGTATGCCCAGGTTCATTGACGCGATAAAGACCGCTATGCTAAGATTAATTGAGTTTAAAATAAGCACATAATTATTCTTATCCAGAGCGGCCGAGGGACAGGCCCTATGACGCCCGGCAACCAGCCAATTAATGGCAATGGTGCTAACTCCTGCAGATGAAATGTCTGGCAGATAAGCATGAGAATTAGTCATCTTGCCTCTTTGCATTAGACAAAGAGGCCTTTTGTTTGTTGGGAGGACGTCTTTTTGATTGAGATCAAGAATCTAGCCAAGATATATCATACCGCTCATCAAGACATAGTGGCTTTAGATGATGTGAGCTTATCTGTAAATCGGGGAGAAATTTTCGGTATCATCGGCTTGAGCGGTGCTGGAAAAAGCACTTTGATCAGGTGCATAAACATGCTGGAAAAGCCTACTCAGGGTTCAATAATAGTGGACGGCCAGGATATCACCGCTTTAAAACAGAAAGAACTGCGGGCAGCCCGGCAGAAGATCGGCATCATTTTTCAGCAGTTTAATTTGCTCTCTTCCCGGACTGTTTTCGACAATATCATGTTCCCTCTGGAGATTGCCCAGGTTCCCGCCAAAGCAGCCCGGGACAGAGTCAACCAGCTTTTGGAGATGGTGGGTCTTGTCGATAAGGCTAAGGTTTATCCGGATCAGCTTAGCGGCGGTCAGAAACAGCGGGTCGGCATAGCCCGGGCCTTAGCCAATGACCCCAAAATTCTATTGTCCGATGAGGCTACCTCGGCACTGGACCCGCAAACCACCCGTTCCATATTGAAGCTCTTGAAGGATATAAACCAACAGCTTAACCTCACCATCCTGTTGATCACCCATGATATGAACGTAATCAAGCAGATCTGCGACCGGGTAGCGGTGATCAATAATTCCAGGATCGAGGAAGTGGGCGACGTGCTGTCCATTTTCTCCAATCCCGGCACCCCGACCTCGCAAAGCTTTATCAAGGCCATCATTAATAAAGATGACCCTGAAGAATATAAACATGATCTCTTGAAAGAACACGGCAGCAAGTTTTCCAAACTGATCAGGGTTTCTTTTATCGGGGCTTCCGCCGGTGATCCCATTATTTCAGCCATGATTAAGAGGTTTGATGTGGATGCCAACATATTGCACGGCAATATCGACCGGGTCAAGGATGTTCCCTTTGGGCACCTGACCCTGGAATTGATAGGATCCCGGGAAGGGGTACATCAATCCATGCAGTTCCTGCAAAATAACGGTCTGGATATAGAGGTGTTATAAATGATGATGTATGCATTCGGTTTAACTGCCAATACGGTGTTAAACACCTTTTGGGCTGAAAACTCCTGGATCGCGGAAAAACTGCTGACAGCCACCTGGGAAACGATGTATATGGTGTTGATATCCACCGCTCTCAGCTATCTGCTGGGTTTGCCCCTGGGAGTGATTCTGGTTACCACTGAGGCGGGCCATGTTCTGGAGAATAAATGGGTCAATTATATTCTGGGCGTTATTGTTAATGCTACTCGTTCTATACCCTTCATCATTTTCTTAATCCTGGTAATCCCCTTTACCCGCCTGGTGGTGGGAACCCCTATAGGTACGGTCGCCTCCATGGTGCCGCTGACCCTGGCCGCAATACCTTTTGTAGCACGCATGGTGGAAACCTCCTTGAAGGAGATTCATTGGGGATTGATTGAGGCGGCTGTGTCAATGGGAGCCAATGCCTGGCAGGTCATCAGCAAGGTGTTGATCCCTGAAGCCATGCCCTCTATTATTCTAGGAGTCGCCATAACTACCATCAACCTGGTAGGTTATTCGGCAATGGCTGGCATAGTGGGAGGAGGTGGATTGGGAACGCTGGCTTATTACTACGGCTATCAGCGTTATGAGGATTTAATCATGTGGGCTACCGTCATTGTACTTATTCTATTTGTTCAGTGTATTCAAATCGCGGGTGACGGAATGGCAGCCCGGATCATTAACAAGAGGAGGTAATAACTACATGAAGAGAGGCTTAATACTTATTGCATGCCTTTTATTGCTGCTCACCAGTGTGGTAGGATGCAGCAATCAACAGCCTGCAGCAGAGGGTGACAAAAACGCGCAGCCAGCCGCAACCAAGCTGGTGGTCGGGGCTACTGCAAAACCCCATGCCGAGATTCTGGAAGTGGTCAAGCCCCTGTTGGCCAAGGAAAATGTTGACCTGGAAATCAAGGTGTTTACAGATTATGTATTATTGAATCCATCCTTGAAAGACGGACAAATTGACGCCAACTTTTTTCAGCACATTCCTTATCTGGATGATTACAATGCCAAGAATAATGCTGATTTAGTGTGGACAGTCAAGGTGCACAATGAGCCCATGGGAGTCTATTCCAAGAAAATAAAGAATCTGGATGAACTGACCACTGGCGCCAAAGTAGGCATTCCTAATGATGCCACTAATGGCGGCCGGGCTTTGATGGTGCTGGAGCAGGCTAAATTGATCACTCTTAAAGAGGGAGCAGGGGTAACCGCAACTGAAAATGATATTATTGAGAATCCCAAGAAAATAGCCATCATCGCCATGGATGCGGCTATGCTGCCCAGAACCCTTGAAGATGCTGATATCTGCGTCATCAATAGCAACTATGCCCTGGAAGGCAATCTCAATCCGGTGACCGACGCCATTTTCTCAGAGCCCAAGGATTCACCGTTCGCCAATGTTCTGGCGGTGAGACCGGCGGATAAAGACAAAGAAGCTATCGTAAAACTTGGCAAAGCCCTGCAATCTCCAGAAGTCAAGAAATTCCTGGAGGATAACTATGCAGGCAGTTGTGTGCCTTCCTTCTAAAACTTTGCCCCATTACAATTAATTCTTAAGACTTTTCGCGTGACTGCTGGGTGTCAAACACTCAGCAGTTATTTTATTGCCAGATATAGTCACTATTGTTCCATAACTGTATCATGCTTGTTCCGGCCGGATATATCCGCAACACTTTTACTACACCATCGATGATTCTGTATGGCATCTGCTTGTTACAGGTTTCACAGACAAATGCCTAAATCTGGGACTTTACACCTCGTTTTAATTATTTCTTTCACAAAGAATGTCAAGGTGGCACGCAAATTGCTTAATTGATTGGCAAATAACAAATCAGTCGGTAGTAACCCGGAATTCTAACTCGTCATGATGTGATGTCGCAACGAAATTGGACATACCAGGCAGGAATAAACCTGAAAGGAGGGAGATCAGTGAAAGCCATGGAACAAGCAGCCGCGAAAACAGCTGACAAGCCGAAACAGGTAGCGGTTAAAAAGGAGCCGGGCCTTGATGTCAAAGTCTTCGGCACACTGGGCAAGATAGGCCAATGCCCCCGAAATGTTAACGATGTTTATTCATTAGGCACTACACTGCAGCATTACATTGAATCCAGATACCTCGAATTGGCTAGTTTAAATCAGTGGCCGGACAAGGATCTTTGTAAAGATCTAGCTGAGAAACAGCTTGAAGGCAAGCGCCAGGTTGATGTGCTGAGACTGGCCAACCTTAATCAATTACTGATCTATTTTTATGATAATGGCGGACCGATTATTGAGGATCCTGTGCCAGAGCAGGAAACCCGCATGATTATGCCGTTTTTTAACAGGATAATGATAAATTTCGAAAAGCACATCCACGCTGTATTAATGTCGGCGATTAAAGGCAAAACCCCTTCCGGAAATCTGGAAGCTTGTGTTAACGGGGTGCTGATTTCCACTTATAGCGCTATAAGTGACCTGTATCAGGATACAACCATGCAAAATGCCTTTATGGAACTGGCAGATGTCACGCGCCAGTTTGCATAAAGATTATGTTTCTTTTAGTTTCGACCTGAATAAGAAAGCGGGTGAACCACGTTATGTTAAATCGGAAAGAAGTAATCATGCGCTATGCGGCTTGCTTAATCCTATACTTTCTGTCCGGCAGTCAAATTGTAACCGGATGGGCAGGAACCATGTGCGGGGTATTAGGCACAATTGAACTGGCTACCGCCTTACTGCGCTACTCTCCTCTGCATGAGGCTCTTAGCATGTTGCGTCCCATCAAACAGAGGGAAATTACTTTCGCTAACAACTTGAGCGTTCCCGGACATAGAGCACCATAACCCTTCATTTTGCTATAAACAGTTAAAGCGGGCGGCCCCCCTCAAGCCGTCCGCTTTGACTGTTTATAGCTGCATGTAATGTTCGGGCCCCGCACTGTGCCGAGCCCTGAGCGATCATCTTCACAGAACTGAATAAAATAAGCTTCCGGGTTGTTGCTGTCCGAATGAGATAACTTATTCTGATACACATAACCCGATCGGCATAACAGGCAATAGAAAGGCCAGCATATGCACTCTCGTGCCCGCCGGCCTTCCTACGTTGTGTAGTTGTACAAGAGAGGTGATCCTCCTTTGTTTTGTCACCCCGGTCCCAGGATACGCATTGTCTGGCAACAACTGCGGCCTGCTTCTGATTGCTAACAGTGCTCTTGACAGCAATGTCAGTCAAGCATACTGTTTACCTCGATGAGGTTTACCCGATCCTCCCACACATTCATAGTATCTCCCGGTCTAAACCGGTTACACCTCGCCTACATTGCAGTTATCTATCGGCACTTGCCTTTCCAAAAACTACATTGCGACCTCTGTGTGGAGATTTTATCCGGGCCTATTTTCTCAGTGCCATCAGAACTTCCAGGGTGTTCCAGGCTACAACTTCCTGGTAATTTTATAATAATGTAGTAATCGGATCAAAGTCAATAAAACAAGTACGTTGTGAATGCTTTCTTTTTCTTAATAGGTGATCCCTTACTGCAGCTGTTTATGCCATTCAGAGGCAAATTCGTCCTTCAACTGGCGCAAGGCCGCTTCAATGAGGCCTTTTATTTCGGTTTCACTAACGTTGAACCCGTACTGGTCTACTTGTTCGGCCAACCATGACGCCGCTTTATTAAACTTTTCTTCTCCATGCAGATCCTGGTAAGTCTGTTCTGCAAAACGGACCGCTATTAAAGCCAATGCTTTCTTATTGGTGATAGCTTCGTTAACCTGAGCCATTTTCTGCAGCCCCAGATACCTTCTAATGAGCTCCACCACCATAACAGCTATCACCGGTATCACCAGGGATAGAAAACTATAGGCCAGATTAATTAAAGCTGTGTCCATTTTACTCCCTCCTTATAATAAGTCCGTTTAAAAAACAGCTAAAGGTAGCCCTATGGCCTTGTATCGTTCTTTGGCGAAGATACTGCCTTACGCTGCGCCATGAGCTTTTCCTTTACCAGTGTACTGGTTATTTCCTGGCCAAAATATCCACCCAGGATTACTGCCATCAGATAACCGACTGCTTTTACCAGTTCCAATGCCTGGGGGTCGCCCAGAGCCTGATAACAGATATAGAAAAATCCACTGGAGAAAAATATCGCCAGGAGATCCTTAAAACTGAATTCATCTGCTCGTGAATAGAAGCTGGGAACGCAGACTTTATCGTTTAACCCGGGTTCTGCTCCGTTATTGTTCATAACCGTTTCTCCCGTCGCGCGTAGGCCACCAACTCATCCAACTTGGCTTCCTGCCGGGTCAAAGTTACTCCGATCATATTCTCCAGTCGGTTTAAGGCCTCGGTATTATTTTCGATCACCTCTGTTATCGCGACGACCGTTTTGGCCATATCGGCCTTTTCTCCTCTCTGAACCCACAAACCGATCATCTGGGCAAACAGATAAACCAAGCCCGCCACTGCGAAAAAGGCGATACCGTATTCTGCTAATGACTCACCCGGCACGTTCTGCCACCACCTTTCATAATTACCAGCTATCCATCTTCTTTAATAAAATATTCTTTGTTTTAGTTATTGGTGCCAATAATGGATTAATTGGAGGTTTTATCCTTTATAATGGTATTAAGTCATCTGTTTCCAATTAAAGAAGCGATGATTTGCTTTAAACAGGCCGGACGATGGGCATGAGGTCCTTATTGAAGGCACATATTAAATATGAGGCTTAAAAGCGAGGTATTATTATTTGATAGACACTGCAATGATTTACGCTATTCTGAAAATTGCACTGGCTCTGTTGCTGGTTGTTCTCAACGGTATTTTTGTGGCTGCCGAGTTTGCCTTTGTCAAAGTGCGTCCCACCAGGCTGGCTCAGCTGGCTGAGGAGGGCAACCGCCAGGCCAGGCTGGCCAAGGATTGTATCGACAAACTGGATGCTTATCTGTCAGTCAGCCAGCTGGGAATCACTCTGGCCAGTCTGGGTTTGGGCTGGTTGGGAGAACCGGCGGTGGCCGCCCTGCTGACCCCGGTATTATATAAATGGGGGCTTATTTCACCGGCTCTGGCTCACACGATCAGTTTTGTGGTCTCTTTCGGATTTATAACCTTTTTACATGTGGTGTTCGGGGAATTGGCCCCCAAATCACTGGCGATACAAAGGGCCGAGTCCCTTTCTTTATGGCTGGCTTTACCGATGCGGGTGTTTTACACCCTTTTCTACCCGGCGGTGTTGCTGCTCAATGGAACCGCCAACCAGACCTTGCGCCTGATGGGTATTCAGTTGAGCAGCGAGGCCGAAATGACCCACAGCGGTGAAGAATTGCGCATGATCATCGCCGAGAGTTTCAGAGGCGGGCAGATCAACGAGAATGAACAGGAGCTTTTACAGAATGTATTTCTGTTTGAGGAGACTACTGCTGAGGAAATCATGGTACCCCGGACTGAAGTGGTATTTCTGGACACCCGCCTGGAGTTGAAAGAGAATATTGAGATAGCACGGCAGACTCAGCATACCCGTTATCCCCTTTGCGAAGGCAGTCCCGACCGGGTGATCGGTCTGGTCCACATCAAGGACCTGCTCTATATGGATCCGGACACAGCCAGCATTCAGGATATATCCCGGCCGATCATGTATGTTCCGGAATTTATGCCCCTGGATCGCTTGCTGACTGACTTCCAGAAAAATCACCAGCATCTCGCCGCGGTGATTGACGAATATGGAGGCACCTCTGGTATCGTGACCATGGATAATGTTCTGGAGGTTCTGGTGGGGGATATTCAGGATGAGTTCGATGCTGAAGAGCCTGAGGTGGTCAAGCAGGCCGACGGCACCTACCTGGTCAGCGGGCGTATGCATATTGATGATGCCGCTGGTAGGTTTCACCTCGGGGTGACCGATGATGAATCCTACAATACCCTGGCCGGCTTCATACTGGAACGCCTGGGCCGCTACCCACAGGTAGGCGACTGCATCGGGTTGGAGAACGTAAGTCTGGAAGTTGTAGAAATGCTGGATAACAGCATTAGAAAAGTAAAGATTTATCCACACAAAAAAAACCAGCCTAAACCGGATAGAGCCAAACAGACTGGTTAACGCCGTGACCTCAGTTCGGCAAAAACGTCGCTCAATTCTACTCCCTGCTCCACCAGCAGGACCAGGAGATGGTATATTAAATCTGCGGCTTCGTATACTACTTCGGTTTTTTCCCGGTTTTTGGCGGCGATGATGACCTCGGCGCTTTCCTCGCCGATCTTTTTGAGGATTTTATCCAGACCTTTACTGAACAGATAGCTGGTATAGGAGTTTTCCGGCATGGTAAGCTGCCGTTCGCGAATCACGTCAATTAATTCAAAAAGCACTCCGGGGCCTTCCAAACCAGGGCGAAACCATTCCTCCACATTAAAAACCTGGGATAACACTTCTTCTCCCTCAATATTGCGGTAGAAGCAGCTATAATGCCCGGTATGGCAAGCCGCGCCGATCTGACGGACTGTTATCAACAGGCAATCCTGATCGCAGTCAAAGAGGATTTCTTCGACCTCCTGTACATGGCCGGAAGTCTCGCCCTTCATCCATAAACGCTGCCGGCTGCGGGAGAAGAACCAGGTTTTTCCCGTATCCAAGGTCTTCTGCAGGGCGGTTTCGTTCATATAGGCCACCATTAACACCTGACCGGTTGTGGCGTCCTGAATCACGGCCGGCACCAGGCCGCCTTGTTTTTCAAAGTTGATCTGCTCAATCATTTCGTACTGCAACTCCTTTGTCCCTCAAGAATTGTTTGGCCTCTCTTATGGTATATTCACGATAGTGAAAAATGGAAGCGCATAACACCGCATCGGCGTGTCCGTCATGCACGGCCTCGTAAAGGTGCTCCAGATTGCCGGCGCCCCCCGAAGCGATGACCGGTATCCCGGCATGGTCGCTGATGGCGGCTGTCAATTCCAGGTCATAACCGTCCTTGGTGCCGTCTTTATCCATGCTGGTCAGGAGGATCTCTCCAGCGCCAAGGGCTTCAACCTGTCTGGCCCATTGCAGCGCATCCATCCCGGTCGGTATTTTACCGCCGTTGATGAAGACCTCCCAGCCTTCCGCCTCGCTGCGGCGGCGGGCATCGATGGCCACCACTATGCACTGGCTGCCAAAACGCCGCGCCCCATCTGAAATCAGACCCGGATCGCGTACTGCGGCCGAATTGATCGACACCTTATCAGCTCCGGCCGTCAGCAGGCTGCGTATATCATCGATACTGCTGATGCCGCCGCCCACGGCAAAGGGGATAAACACCTCCCGGGCGGTATTCCTGACCACTTCAATCATGGTTTTGCGCTGTTCATGGGAAGCACTGATGTCCAGGAAAACCAGTTCATCGGCGCCTTCCTTATCATAGAAGGCGGCTAACTTGACCGGATCACCGGCATCCCGCAGGTCAACGAAGTTTATGCCTTTAACCACCCTGCCCTGGTGAACATCAAGACAGGGGATAATCCTTTTTGCCAGCATCTCCAATCCCCCTCTAAGCGCCTGCCCTGGCCAGAGCCAGCGCCTGGCCCAGATCCAGTTTGCCGTCATATAAAGCCTTGCCTACTATGGCTCCATCCATTCCCCAAGGGGTCAGGGCCTGCAGGGCCTTGATATTTTCCAGACTGGAAACGCCCCCGGAAGCGATGATACGCAGCCCGGTCTGTTCCAGCATGATTCTGATGGCCTCTACATTAGGGCCGTTAAGCTTTCCGTCCCGGCTGATGTCGGTATAGACCGCAGTGCGAATACCCAGGGCATGCATGCTTTGACCGAATTCCACCGCATCGAGATCAGAGACTTGAACCCAGCCCTGCACCGCCACCTTGCCATCCCGGGCGTCTATTCCCAGGACGATGCGTTCCGGACCGAACCTATCCAATAATTCCTTAACGAAATCGGGACTGGTCACAGCCCTGGTTCCAATAATAACCCGCGCTGCCCCCAGACTCAGGGTCTGCTCCACATCCTTTATGCCGCGCAGGCCGCCGCCCACCTGAAAAGGGATTTCAACCCCTGCAGCAACAGCCCGGATGGCAGCCCGGTTCTTAGGCAGGCCTTCAAAAGCCCCATCCAGGTCGACTATATGCAGATAGCCTGCTCCAGCCGCCTGAAAATCCCGGGCTACCTGCCCGGGGTCGCTGGAATAAACTGTTTTTTGATCGGCTCGCCCCTCAACCAAGCGAACACAGTGGCCATCTTTCAAGTCGATGGCCGGATATATCATCATCACTCTAAACCTCCGCTGCCAGTCATTATTATATCTGAACAGCCCTGCCGGCCTTCCCTTAATCCGCAATAAGAAGACCTCCGGCCGGGGTTGTTTATTACCGCTACAGCCGGGCGAAATTATGTAAAAGCCTCAAGCCCAATTCCCCGGATTTCTCGGGATGAAACTGGGTTGCGAACAGGTTATGGTGCTCCAGGGCGCATACAAAATCGTAGCCGTACTGACAGTAGGCTCCCACCCATTTGGGCTCCCCGGGATTAACATGGTAAGAGTGCACAAAATAGAAATGGCTATCGGCGTCGATACCCGCAAACAACCTGCTGTCAGCAACCGGTTCGACTTGATTCCACCCCATATGCGGCACCTTGTAACTGGAGGGCAATTGAAAGCGCGTAACCCGCCCGGGAACCAGGTTCAAACCCTGATGCACCCCATTTTCTTCGCTTACTTCGCAAAACAGCTGCATCCCCAAACAGATGCCCAGCAATGGCACCTCCCGGGCTGCCACCTCTTTGAGCGCATCAGCCAGCCCTTTGCCGGTGAGGTTTGCCATGGCATCCTCAAAAGCCCCTACACCGGGCAGGATCACTTTGGAAGCCCCCATCACCTTGCCGGGTTCGCTGCTGATTTCCGAGTTGTAGCCCAACTTGTGCAGGGCATTCTGCACACTGCCCAGATTGCCCATGCCGTAATCGATTATCGTTATCAAAGTCTCATCCCCTGTAGAATATACGCCGATTATTACAGTTTGCCTTTAGTAGACCAGACCCCTTCTATTCGGGGTTCGCGGGTTATAGCGGCTTTAAATGCACGGGCAAAAGCCTTGAAAACCGCTTCGATTATATGATGGCTGTTGGACCCGCGGATAAGGTCAATATGTATATTCATGCCGGCGTGGTTGGCTACCGCGCGAAAGAACTCGGCCACGTTTTCAGTGGCAAAAGGTCCAATCTGGGACCGGTTCAGGCTTACATCATAGACCAGGCAGGCCCGCCCCGAAAGATCCAGAACCACCCTCACCAGGGCTTCATCCATAGGCACGGTCGCTTCCCCGTAACGGTTGATGCCCTGTTTGGCGCCGATAGCCTGGGCGATGGCCTGCCCCAGACAAATTCCTATATCCTCCACCGAGTGATGATCGTCCACTTCCAGATCGCCACGGGCTGCCACCTTCAGGTCGCACAGGCTGTGGGCTGCAAAAAGGGTCAGCATATGGCTGAAAAAGGGAATTTCTGTATCCACCTGATGCTTGCCGGTTCCATCCAGCTCCAATTGCAGCAAAATCTCGGTTTCGCTGGTTTTTCTCAACACTTCGGCCGACCTGACAGTTTCCATAATCAATCACTCCCTTTCCTCACCCTTACCGAATTGGCATGTGCCGTCAGTCCCTCAACTGTGGCCAGTTTAATAATGTGGTCGGCATCTTCTTGGATACCCTGGCGGGAGTAGTATATCAAGCTGGAAGTCTTGGTAAATGTATCGACTGTCACCGGGGAGTAAAAGCGCGCTGTACCTCCGGTGGGCAGTATGTGGTTGGGCCCGGCAAAATAATCGCCTACCGGCTCCGGGGTATACTTGCCCATAAATATTGCTCCCGCATGATGTATCAGGCTGATCAGATCAAAAGGAGCCTCAACCATCAATTCCAGATGCTCGGGAGCGATGAGATTGGCGACTTCACAGGCTTCCTGGATATCGTGGGTGATGATAAACGCCCCGTTTCTCTCCAGCGCCTCCAGTATCATGTCACGCCGCGACAGTTTCATCACCTGCCGCTCCAACTCTGATTCCACTTTATCCAGCAGGGCGGCATCCGGTGTGACCAGAATGCTGCGGGCCAGAACATCATGCTCGGCTTGCGACATGAGGTCGGCGGCCACATAGGCCGGATCGGCCTGCTGGTCAGCTATGATGAGAATCTCACTGGGTCCGGCCAGCATGTCTATATTTACATCCCCATAGACCATCTTCTTGGCCAGGGTTACATAGATGTTGCCGGGGCCGCTGATGAGATCGACCTTGGGCACCTTCCCGGTTCCCCAGGCCAGAGCGAAAATAGCCTGAGCGCCCCCCATTTTGTAGACTTCTTCCAGACCCAGCTCATAGGCCGCCACCAGGGTATAGGGGTTCATTTTCCCCTTGCTGTCCGGAGGACTGACCATGGCAATTTGGGGCACACCGGCCACCTGGGCCGGAATGGCGTTCATTAACACCGAGGAAGGGTAGGCGGCGGTTCCGCCTGGAACATATATACCAACCCGCTGCAGAGGGCGGTGCAATTGTCCCAAAATATTGCCGCGTTCATCCGGTTCCATCCAGGAGTTCTTCAACTGGCGGTTGTGGAAGGCGGTGATATTATCGATGGCATTGCGGATCGCATTAAGATATTCATCATCTACCAGATCATAGGCCTCATCGAATTCATCTTCACTGACCAGCATATTGGACTCGTCTACCGGGCCGTCGAAGCGGCAGGTATACTCTAATACGGCCTGATCCCCCCGAGCCTTGATCTGCTCTGCAATGGCCCTGACCTGTTCTTCGTAACCCTGCAGACTTTCTTCGCCGGCTGCCAAAAATTGCCGCAGGGTTTCGTCTTGCGCTGTGATCCGTTTAATTTTCATTAATTATTACCACCTTTCACCAGGGTTTGCAGTTTATCAATCAAGGGTTGAATCAGCTCATATTTGGTGCGATAACTGACCCGGTTGCAGATTAAACGGGTAGTTGAATCCATTATCTTTACCAGTTCAATTAGGTTGTTCTCACGCAGGGTGCGGCCCGTGGAAACGATGTCCACGATCATATCCGAGAGCCCCATCAGAGGGGCCAGTTCTATGTTGCCGTGCAATTCAATAATCTCTACCTGCAGCCCCTGCTGGCGGAAAAACCGTTCCGCTGTCACCGGGAATTTGGTGGCTACCCGTTTGTAATTGAGGTCGGCGAGTTTGGCCGAGCGCATGGCTTCCGGCACCGCCACCACAAAGCGGCAGTAACCGTACTGCAGATCAACCATCTCGAAAATATCTTTACCCTGCTCCACGATTACGTCTTTTCCCACGATACCAAGGTCCGCAGCCCCTTGTTCCACATAAGTGGGCACATCGGTGGGACGGCACATAATATATCTGATCATGGGCTCTTCAAAGTCGAACACCATGCTGCGGCTGTCTTCGTTTACACCCTCGGCGGGCAGCCCGGCTTTTCCAAAAAGGGCCACCGTAGGTTTCAACAAAGTGCCCTTTGATAAAGCAATCGTTAGGTACTGCTGTTCCAAGTTAATCCCCCCGTCCTGATGTCACTTCTAAACGGTCCTGGTCATGGAGGTACTCCAGGCTCCAGTTTTCCCTGGACTCGACCACCTCGCGGAGGGTTTCCCGGCTGCGCCCCAGTACATCCATCTCAACCACAAACCCGGCCTGGCGCAGTTCTCCGCAACGTTTCAAGACCTGCCCCGGATCAGTTCCACCCACCAGATAATGATGGGGCTCCGGCTCACGGCATTTCAAGACCAGGGCCAAACGGTCAATTCCCACCGCAAAACCGGTAGCCGGGCAGGAAAAGCCGAATTGCTCCAATAAACGGTCATAGCGGCCCCCTCCCAGGAGACCATAGCCTAAATCCGGAGAATAACCCTCAAAAACCAATCCGGTATAATAGTCCAGGCGGCGCAGCACACCGAGATCGATCACAATATCATCCAGCACCCCGTAGTGTCCCAGGGCATCATAGACCTGCAGCAATTCTTGAACCGCAGCTGAAGCCGCCCGGTTCCGTTCTATATAGGGAATGCGTTTTATGACCTCCAGCCCGCCATGAAGAACAGGCAGGCTGGCGATGGCCTCTTTCAATCCGTCCTCTACCCGCATATTTTCCAGGATCCGGTTCAGCTCCACCAGGTCTTTGCTCTCTACCAGGGTACGGATCTGTTCGCGCTCTGCGCTTGATAAGGCTTTATCATCCAGCAAGGCGTTAAAAATCCCTATCTGGTTTATACTGATTTTAAACCGGGTCAGACCCAGGTCGCGCAAGAGGCGGACCGCGATATTGATGATCTCGGCGTCCGCCCAGGGTCCGGGCGCCCCTAACAGTTCAAGCCCGGCCTGCCAGTACTCGCGGTACTGGGCCAGGTGGGGCTGCACGTGGCGAAATACATTGCTGATATAAAACAGGCGCTGGGGCAGCTGCACTTCCCGAAGATGGGTTGAGGCCAGTCTGGCGATAGAACCCGTCACCTCAGGCCGAAGTGAGAGAATGCCCCCTTCGCGATCCATGAAAAGGAACAATTCCCCGCGTATATTTTTACCGGCGCCGCTTTCAATCACCTCCAGGAATTCAAAGGTGGGAGTGATAACCTCTTGATAGCCGTAACTGCTAAATAAGCGGGCCGCTTTCTTTTCAATATTTCTTTTTACCTTGACCTCGTCGGGCAGCATGTCACGCAAACCCTTGGGAACGTCTCTGTTTTTCATAGCTGTCTCCTCGTGTTGCGGATGTATATGCAATATCCTGTTTTATCTATAATAATTTGGCGTCATTTATCATCAGCTCAAACTCACATCCCAGATATTCCGCCGCCCTTCTGCTCATTAACATTTTGGTCAGAAAGATCTCGAAGTACTCCATTACTGATGTAACTTCGATGTCGATGCTTATTTTCAGACTGATAATCTTTTTTTGCGCATCAACTTCGAGATGTGAGTCGGTAACCGCGTAATTGACCCGGTCCCGGGGTGTGAAAGCGGCAAAGTCGCGTTTTCTCACCCGGGAGCGTTTTACGTCGGACTTGTCAGCCAGAATCAATGCTGCGGCGATATTGTTTACGCTCCTGCCTCCGGCGTGTTCTTCATGATTGCCGATGGCTCCCATGATGATGGCGATCTCTTCAGGGTCCATGCCCATATCCAGGAGAATGCGAAAGGCCATCAAAGCCCCCGACATGCCATGTCCATATCGATTGATAAGATTGCCTATATCATGCAGATAACCGGCAATTGCCGCCAATTCCGCCTGGCGCTGCGGAAAACCCAGTTTGGTCAGAATATCATGACTCAGTTGAGAAACCAACTCGGCATGATTGACACTATGTTCAATGGCGCCGATGGCGCCGATATAATCATTGCCCACCAGCATATAACGCTGTACGGCCTGATTGTTTTTGACGTCTTCCAGGGTGATCACTACGGGCTAGCCTCCCCATTCTTTTTTTAGCTTTTCAGCCTGGGCCGCAGCCTTGGTGCCTTCAGGGATACTGTTTAATAACTCCAGGGCCTGTTGGCGCTGTCCGACCTGGTTGAGCTGCTCTGCCTGCGACAGCGTCTGGGCGGCATGGGCCTCTTTCTCGGCCTGGGCGATACGTTTATTCATATCCTGGGTTCGGCCCAGGGCCTCCAAATCCCGGTAGCGCTGTATAGCTTCCTCATACCGCCCCTGGCCCTGCAGGTCGCTGCCCTCTATTACGATACGGCGCACTTCTATGCGCTGCGGCAGGGTGTACAGCATAACAATATATCCGCAGCCGATAACCGCCAGCAGTAAGAGGGCCGCCAGGTGCGGCAGAGAACCACGGCGCTGCTTGACCATGTACCCCAGAACAAATACAAAAGGTACACCCAGCATAAAGGTAGTCTTGAGAAACTCGCGGGTGGGAAGAAAGAACAGCATCCCCACCCCGATTAGCAATACGGCCCAGCGTAATGCGATCTGTCTGGACCAGACCACGGCTTAGTCCTCCTTCAATAATGCTTTACGCCCGATGTCGCGCCGGTAATGCATATGATCAAAGCGGATTTTGCCCGCTTCCTTATAGACCTTTTCCACAGCTTCGCGGATTGTGGCCCCGCTGCTGACCACATTCAAAACCCGCCCCCCGTTGGTTACTATCCGCCCGTACTTTTGGGCGGTGCCGGCATGAAATACCAGGGTATCCTGATCTACTTCCTCCAGTCCTTCAATAGGGAATCCTTTTTGATAGCTTTCCGGATAGCCTCCTGAGGCCAATACCAAACACACACAGTTTCCCGGCTTCAACTCTATCTCCATATCCTTGATGTTTCCCTGCGCGGAGGCCTCCAGCAAAGGCAGCAGATCGCCGGCCAGCATGGGCATAATAGCCTGGGTCTCAGGATCACCAAAACGGCAGTTAAACTCCAGAACTTTGGGTCCGTCAGCGGTAATCATCAAACCGGCGTACAATACCCCCTGATAAGGGCAGCCCTCGGCCTGCATAGCGGCGATTACCGGTTCGATGATCTTATTTACGACCTCTTGACAAAGTTCTTCCGTAAAAACCGGAGGGTTGACATAAGCCCCCATGCCGCCGGTATTGGGGCCTTGATCATTATCATATACCTGTTTGTGATCCTGGGCGGCTATGAGGGGTATGTAGTTTTGGCCGTCACTGATGGCAAAAAAGCTGACCTCTTCGCCTTCCAAAAATTCTTCAATAACCACCTTGTCACCGGCAGCCCCGAATTGGTGTTCTTGCATCATGCCTATCAGGGCGGCTTCAGCCTCCGCTTCGGTTGATGTTATGATAACCCCTTTGCCGGCGGCCAGCCCGTCAGCCTTCAGGACTACCCGCCGGCCTTTTCTTATGAAGCCCCGCGCATATTCCAGAGCCGGTTCCAGGCTGTCGAAAGCCTCATATGCGGCGGTAGGGATGTTGTATTTGCGCAAGAGGTTTTTGGCGAATACCTTGCTGCCCTCCAATTGAGCGGCCGCAGAGGTGGGTCCAAAGATCTGCAGATCATGGTCATGGAATAATTCCACTATGCCCGCCATCAGTGGCACTTCCGGGCCCACCACGGTCAGGTCAATCTGTTTGCTCCAGGCGAAATACAGGATCTCGCTGAGGTCGTCAATCTCGATATCCTCACACTCGGCCAGCCCAGCCATCCCTGGATTACCCGGGGCGGCATAGATCTTTTCGACCTCTGCGCTCTGTGCCAGCTTCCATACCAGGGCGTGCTCCCTACCGCCCTGACCGATGACCAGTATCTTCTTACCCATACGTACCCCCCTTATCAGCTATTCCAAATGATCGGTTGACATAAATCTGTGCAGGGTATTTCCCTTTGCTGTCTGGTATAGATTAATAGGATACCATAAAATCCGGCGGTGTAAATAGGTCTTAGTGTTTAAAATGCCTGACCCCGGTAAAAACCATGGCAATGCCGTGCTTGTCGCACTCCGCAATGCTCTCTTCATCACGGATGGATCCGCCCGGTTGGATAATAGCTTTAACTCCGCCTGCAGCCGCGATTTCTACCGTGTCTTTAAACGGGAAAAAAGCGTCTGAAGCCAAGACCGAATTTATTGCCTTGTCACCGGCCATCTCCACGGCGATGCGAGCCGAACCCACACGGTTCATCTGCCCTGCCCCCACTCCTATGGCCTGCTTTGCTTTGGCCAGAACGATGGCATTTGATTTAACATGCTTGCATACCTTCCAGGCAAAAAGCAGATCCTCGATTTGTTCGGGACTGGGTTGGGCCGTGGTCACTACCTTAAGGTCGCTGGCCTGTATATTATCCTCATCAGATTCTTGAATGATAAAGCCTCCATCCACGCTCTTGACCTGCCAGGACGCAGGGGGGTTTATCTCCAAACGCAATATGCGCAGGTTGGTTTTTTTCTTCAAGATTTCCAGGGCCTGATGATCATAATCCGGCGCGATGATGACCTCCATGAAGAGGGCTGCGGCCTTCTGGGCGGTTTCCTGGTCAACCCGGCCGTTGAAGGCAACGATGCCCCCGTAAGCCGATACCGGATCCGCGGCAAAAGCGCGCTCATAAGCCTCGGCTAAACTGCTGCCCAGGGCGGTGCCGCATGGGTTGTTATGTTTGATGATGACACAGGCCGGCTGCTGGAATTCTCTGACCAAATCCCAGGCGGCCTGGGTATCGATGATATTATTATAGGATAATTCTTTGCCGTTAAGCTGTTCCGCATCGGGGAGGCCGCAGCTGCCGGGCAGCATGTCCCGGTAGAAAGCCGCTTGTTGGTGGGGATTTTCTCCATAGCGCAGCCCGTAGACCTTCTCGCCGGCACAAACGTAGGTGTCGGCCAGATCGCTCCCCACCAGCTTGGCCAGGTAGGCGCTGATCACAGCGTCGTAACCGGCAGTGTGCTGAAAGGCCTCCAGGGCCAGCTTTAAGCGGGTGTCTTCATCCACTCCGCCGTTCTGCAATTGCTGCAATACAACCGGATAAAGGTCAGGTTTGGTCACGATCACCACATCGCGGTAATTCTTGGCAGCGGCACGAACCATGCTGGGGCCGCCAATATCAATGTTTTCGATGGCCTCCTCCAGGGTGACTCCGGGTTTGCTTATGGTAGCCTTAAACGGATAGAGATTCACAGCTACGATATCTATCGGTGTAATCTGATTCTGCTCCAGCTCGGCCAGGTGGCGGCTGTTTCTCATGGCCAGTATGCCGCCGTGTATTTTGGGATGCAGAGTTTTAACCCGCCCGTCCAATATCTCCGGGAAACCGGTAACCTCTGCCACTTTAACGACCTTCACCCCCGCATCCTGCAGAGCCTTGAAAGTCCCGCCGGTGCTGATAATTTCGTAACCCAGTTTTTCAAGCCCCTGAGCGAATTCAATCAACCCGCTTTTATCAGAGACGCTGATCAATGCCCTTTTTGTCACCAATAAGCCCCCTTTAAGGTTATCAATATTTTACGCTCCCCATACTGTAGCCATGTTTGTAATTTATGTTCCCACTTTTAGGCTGCGGCCTTTTTCCGGGCTCAGCGTATAAAAACGCGGCGCCCCTCCAGCCACACCCGTCCTTCGGCGATCATCTGCAGACAGCGCCAGTAAAGTTTGTGTTCTTCAACTAATATCCTGGTAGCCAGGCTGTTTTCATCATCGTCCTGGGTTACCGGCACCACCGCCTGCATGAGGATCGGGCCGGTATCCATGCCTTCATCGACCAGGTGCACCGTGCAGCCGCTGTATTTCACACCGTAATCTATGGCCTGACGCTGGGCATTGAGCCCTGCAAAAGCAGGCAGCAGTGCAGGATGAATATTGACCACCCGATTCTTAAAAGCACTCAGAAATTCCTTGCCAACCATACGCATATAGCCGGCTAATACCACCAGGTTAACCGCTTCAGATTGCAGTAGTTCCACCAGATGCCTTTCATAATCGCTTTTATCTTTGAATTGACGCGGATTGATGCAGCAGTTGTGTACATTGCGGACCGAAGCCTTCTGCAAGACGGCCGAATCGGGGCTGTCGCTGATTACCACAGCCATAGTGGCGTTTAGGTCCTGGCGGATAATAGCCGCCATGATGGCGTCAAAATTACTTCCCCGCCCTGAGGCCAGAAGCCCCAGGCGCAGTTTTCCGGCTTCCATCAAGCGTCTCATAACAACCGAACCCCTCCCGTTTCACGGCTCACCTCACCGATGATCCGGGGCTTTTCGCCTTGTTCGCGCATACTTTCCAGGGTGCGGTCGGCGTCGGTATGACTCACAACCAGAATAAAACCGATGCCCATGTTAAAGGTACGATACATCTCATCCCTCTCCACTCTGCCCGAAGAAGCTATCAGGCTGAATACAGCCGGTATTTCCATGGCACTGGTGTTAATAGAAGCGCCCAGACCGTCAGGCAAAACCCGCGCCAGGTTTTCCACGATCCCTCCCCCGGTAATATGGGCCATGCCATGTATATCCACTTTTTTTAACAGTTCCAAAACCGGTTTCACATAAATACGGGTAGGCGCCAACAGGGTCTCCCCCAGGGTCTGCCGCAGATCCTGGGGCCGCTCGGCAAGCTTTAAACCCGCATGCTCCAAAAGGACTTTGCGCGCCAGGGAAAAACCGTTGGAATGAAGACCGGATGAGGGCAAACCGATGAGAATATCCCCGTCTTCGATCCTGCTGCCCTGGATCAAGCGATGTCTGTCCGCCACCCCAACCGCGAAACCGGCCAGGTCATATTCATCTTCGCTGTAGAAACCGGGCATTTCTGCAGTCTCGCCGCCTATTAGGGCACAGCCCGCCTGAACGCATCCCAGACTGACCCCTTTGACCAGCATTTCAATCATCTGGGGTTGCAGCTTCCCAACTCCGATATAATCCAGAAAAAACAGAGGTTCAGCTCCGTGTACCAGAATGTCGTTGACACACATTGCCACCAGATCTATTCCTACTGTATCATGTATACCCATCATCTGAGCAATTTTTAGTTTGGTTCCCACCCCGTCTGTGCCTGATACCAGAACCGGTTCCCGGTATTTGGCCGCATCAAGGGCAAAAAAACCTGCAAAAGCGCCGATATCATTTATCACTTCAGGGCGCCGGGTCATTCCCACCCATTTCTTTATCATCTCCACCGAGGTGCTGGCAGCGTCAATATCCACCCCGGCCTGCTTGTAATCCCAGCCCGGTTTATCCATGGATTTCTCCCCCAATCGTCATCTCAATAAAAAATCTATCCGCAACTAGAGTCAGGATGGTACCCATTTACGGGCACCGGGTAAGCACCGCTAAAACAGGCCGCGCAGAAGCTGGCCGAACCGCCCTCCAGGGCATTGAACATCCCTTCCATGCTCAGGTAATGCAGGCTGTCAGCCCCGATAAAGGCTTCGATTTGGGGCACTGCCATGGTGCTGGCAATCAATTCTTCCCTCCGGGAAGTGTCTATTCCATAAAAACACGAATACCGGGTAGGCGGTGAGGCCACTGCCATGTGAACTTCTGCTGCTCCGGCATCGCGAAGCATCTGCACGATCTGCTTGCTGGTGGTGCCCCGCACGATGGAATCATCGACCATGATCACCCGTTTGCCCTTGACCACCTCTTCCACCGCATTTAATTTCATGCGCACGCTGTTCTCCCTCATATTCTGAGTGGGCTGTATAAAAGTGCGCCCCACATAGCGGTTTTTTATAAGCCCTTCATGGAAGGGCAGCCCTGATTCTTCGGCATAACCCAGGGCCGCTGACGTCCCGGAATCAGGAACCGATATCACCATGTCGGCTTCCACATTGCTTTCTCGGGCCAGCTGGCGCCCCATAGCCCGGCGCGCCTGATAAACATTAATACTGTCAATAGTGCTGTCCGGGCGGGCAAAGTAAATATATTCGAATATGCATATGGCCTTGCGCGGTGAAGGCATATACTGAATGGAGTGCAGGCCGCTATGATCTATCGCCACTATTTCTCCGGGCTTAACGTCGCGTATCAGTTTAGCCCCTATGGTATCGAAAGCCACCGATTCAGAAGCCAGAATATAATTGCCATTGAGTTCTCCCAGGCATAGCGGCCTGATTCCCATAGGATCCCGGGCTCCCACCAGGCGGTCGTCAGTGGCGATTACCAGGGCATAGCCTCCCTTGAGATCGATCATGCACTTGGATAAAGCCTGCTCCATGCGGTCATGGGAGTAACGCGCCAGGAGGTTGGCTATAACCTCGGTATCGGTGGTAGTCTGAAAAACCGAGCCATAAGTCGCCAGCTGCCGGCGCAGAACGGCTGCGTTTACCAGATTGCCGTTGTAAGTCAAGCCTACCATGCCCTGCAGATAATGGAAAACCATAGGCTGGGCATTCACTATGCTGCTGGCTCCGCTGGTGGAATAGCGCACATGGCCGACCGCTATGTGGCCCGTCAAGGACGCTATGTGCTCCGCCTTGATCACATCCGGCACCAGTCCCATGCCTTTTTGCAAATGGATCTCACTGCCGTCAGACACCGCTATGCCGGCGCTCTCCTGGCCGCGGTGCTGCAGGGAATATAAGCCGTAAAAAGCGGTGCGGGCCGCATCGGTATCGTTTTCAGGCTTGTTCATATAGATCCCGAATACACCGCATTCATCTTTAAAGTGATCGTTTAACTCATGTGGCATGCTATAGCTTCCCCCCAACTATGGGCAGCTTGTTCCAAGGCAACAGAAATATCGGCTTTCCCTTCCAGCTTATACTGCAAGAGCCCTCCTCCGGTTGTTCCCAGGCGGTGCAGTTCAATACCGAAACTGCGGGCCAATGCCTCCACTTCCGCCAGGCTGCTCTCCGGCAGGCTGGCCACGATCCGCCCCGGGGCTTCTGAAAACATGACTTCATCCGCACGCTGTCCGTTAATAGGCGGACTTACTGCGAAGCCCATGGAGCCCGCAATGGCCATCTCAGCCAGAGTAACGGCCAGACCGCCGTCAGCCACATCATGACAGGAGGACAGAAGTTTCCGGGCGGAAAGTTCTAAAAGCAGATCGATCAAGACCTTTTCCTTTTCCAGGTGCGGCGCCGGAACCTCCCCGCTTTCCTCGTCATGTATCAAGGCGAGGTACTCGGATCCGCCCAGTTCGGTGCGCAGGCCCCCCAAGATCACAATAATCTCGCCGCTGTTCTTGAAGGCCATATCCATCCGGTTTTCCAGGTTCTCTATTAAACCTACCATGCCCACCACCGGGGTGGGGAAAATAGCCCCGGCTTCAGTCTCATTGTATAGACTCACATTGCCGCTCACCACCGGGGTGTTCAAGGTTCTGGCGGCCAAGCTCATCCCTTGAATGGCCTGCTGCATCTGCCAGTAAATGTTTGGATTCTCGGGGCTTCCGAAATTGAGGCAATTGGTCAGGGCCAGCGGTCTGGCGCCGACACAGGCCAAATTGCGGGCCGCCTCGCAGACCGCCATAACGCCCCCGCGGAACGGGTCGAGATAGACCATCCTGCCGTTGCAGTCCGTAACCAGGCCGATACCTTTGTCATGGCCCTTGATTCTCAAAACCGCTGCATCGCCTTGTCCTGGCAATACCACCGTATTCAGCATCACCTGATGGTCATACTGGCTGTAGACCCACTTCTTGCTGGCAATGCTGGGTGAAGCCAGGAGGGCCAGAATTGTCTGGGAATCGCATTCATCAGGCAATTCAGCCCAGCTAAAGGCCTGCTTCTCTTTATAATAAACGGGTTCCTGGCCCTCGCGGGTGTATACCGGGCAGGATTCGGTCAGGGCTGCTACTGGAACCGAGCCCCTCAATTCCTGGCCTTCATACACCTTGAACAAGCCGTCGCCGGTTACCTCACCGATGACGACCGCATCCAGGCCCCACTTTTCAAAAATCTCCGTAATACGGTTATGTTTGCCCTTCCGCGGCACGATCAGCATTCGTTCCTGGGATTCTGACAGCATAACCTCATAGGGGGTCATACCCGGTTCGCGGCGCGGCACTTTGAGCACATCCACCGCCACGCCCAGGCCTTTTTTGCTTGCGGTTTCAGCTATGGAACTGGTCAGGCCGGCCGCGCCTAAATCCTGCATACCGGCTACCAGGTCTTCTTTGATCAATTCCAGGCAGGCCTCAATGAGCAGCTTCTCCATAAAGGGGTCGCCCACCTGCACAGAGGGGCGCTTTTCTGCGGAACTCTCCGATAATTCCTCGGATGCGAAGGTGGCGCCATGAATCCCATCACGGCCGGTTCTGGCTCCTACCAGCATAATGGGGCTCCCCACCTCATTGGCTACCGCCAGTGCGATCTCATCCTGTCTCACCAGGCCGACGCACATGGCATTGACCAGGGGGTTGCCGCGATAAGAGGCGTTAAAATATACTTCCCCTCCGACCGTTGGGATTCCCAGACAGTTGCCGTAATCGCCGATGCCTTTGACAACCCCTGAAAACAGGGCCTTCACCCGGGTTTCATCCAGAGGGCCAAAGCGCAGGGAATTCAGCATCGCGATAGGCCTGGCTCCCATGGTGAATATGTCTCTCACAATTCCGCCCACGCCGGTGGCGGCGCCCTGGTAAGGCTCAATCGCCGAGGGATGGTTGTGGCTCTCGATTTTGAAGACCAGGGCCTGGTTGTCACCGATATCGACCACGCCGGCATTCTCCCCCGGGCCCTGTATCACCTGCGGCCCCTGTGTAGGGAACTGTTTCAAGAGCGGGCGGGAGTTTTTATAGCCGCAGTGCTCCGACCACATTACCGCAAACATGCCCAATTCCAGGTAATTGGGGGTGCGTCCCAGGAGTTCCGCAGCCTGCCGGTATTCTTCATCAGTCAAGCCCATTTCCCGGTAAGATAGTTCTTTCATTATCTGCCCACCTCCTGAAGCCAGCTGATCATGGCAGCGAAAATCGGATATCCGTCAACGCCTCCCATAACACTCTCCGAGCAGCGTTCGGGATGAGGCATCATTCCCAGTACATTGCCGGCTTTATTGGTGATCCCGGCGATATTGGCCAGGGAGCCGTTGGGGTTTGCAGCATCGTTTTCTATGCCCTCCGGGGTGCAGTAGGTGAAAACAATCTGTCTGTTATTTTCCAATTCCTTCAGCGTTTTATCATCACAATAGTAATTGCCCTCGCCATGAGCGATGGGCACCCGCAGGACTTGATGCTCCTGCAGGGTGCGGGTGAAAGGTATTTCGGTATTCTTGACCTTAAGGTGTACCGGCTTGCAGATAAACCGCAGGGTGCGGTTGCGCAGCATGGCTCCCGGCAGGAGGCCCGCTTCCAGCAGGATTTGGAACCCGTTGCATATGCCCAATACCAGACCGCCTTGAGCGGCGAAATCCACTACCCGGGACATGACCGGCGAAAAACGCGCGATTGCGCCGGTGCGCAGGTAGTCTCCATAAGAAAAACCCCCGGGAAGAATGAGGGCGTCACAAGCGGTTACATCGGGTTCTTTATGCCATATATACCGGGCCTCTTGCCCCATCACCTGCTCTATAACGTGGAAGCAGTCCGCATCGCAGTTCGAACCCGGAAAAACGATAATACCGAATTTCATGGTTCATCGACCTCCGCTATTTCCACCCGATAGTCTTCGATAACCGGATTGGCCAAGAGTTTGTCGCTCATCTCCTCCAATTCGCGCCGGGCTTTTTCCCGGTCTTCACCTTGCAGCCATACTTGTATATACTTGCCGATGCGCACTTCATCAACATAAGGATAGTCTAAAACATGCAGGGAGTTCTTTACCGCCTCGCCCTGAGGATCCAGTACCCCGGGTTTCAACGTTACATAAATATTGGCCTTAAACACCTTCTACCTCCTGTCCTGGCCTACGGCCGGTCGCCTTGTCATCATTTTATTGCACAGATCCTGCTCAAGGCTCTAGCCTGGCAGGGCTGCTTCAATGCGCCTTACCACTTCCTGATAGGCTTCCTCTTCACCGCCCAGATCCCTCCGGAAACGGTCTTTGTCCATCTTTTCAAGACTGATTTTATCCCATAAGCGGCAACCGTCCGGGGTGATTTCATCTCCCAGGATAAGCCGGCCTTGATAGAGGCCGAATTCCAGCTTGAAATCTACCAGAATGATACCGATGCCGTCAAAGAAGCTCTGCAAAACCTGGTTTATTCTGAGAGCCTGCGCCTTCATATCCTGCAGTTGCTCCTCGCTGGCCCAACCCATGGCCACAGCCAGGGATTCGCTTATCATCGGATCGTGCAGGGCGTCGCTCTTGTAATACAACTCCACCACCGGCGAGGACAGCGCTTCTCCCTCTTCCCGGCCCAGCCTTTTGGCCAGTCCCCCGGCGATGAGGTTGCGGACCACCACTTCCACAGGTATCATCTCCAGCCTCTTGACCACTACATTGCGCTCATCCAGGGTTTTGACCAGGTGAGTGGGAATGCCGTGCCGGGCTAGAAAAGTATAGATCAAAGCGGATATGCGGTTGTTGATGACTCCCTTGTCTTTAATAATACCTTTTTTGGCGCCGTCAAATGCAGTGGCTTCGTCTTTGTAGGACATGATGACTTCATCATCGCGCTCCGTGCTGAATATCCGCTTGCCTTTGCCTTCGTAGATTAGCTCTCCGCTGTTCATACTTTCTTCCCCTCTCATCTATTCGAGCCCGCATCGTTGGAATATGTAATCCACGTTTTTGTAGTAAATCGACATGTCGAAAACCGCTTCGACGTCCTCAGGGCTTAAGACCTTCATGATCTCCGGGTCGTCTGAGACCAGCTGCTTAAAACTGCACCGCTCCGACCAGCTTTTCATGGCATTGTCCTGTACCAGGCGGTAAGCGGTTTCCCGCAGCATTCCTTTATCTATCAGGTGCAGCATCAGCTCCTGGGAGAATATCAGCCCCCCGGTCAGGTTGATGTTGCGGGTCATATTATCCTCATATACCACCAGGCCTTGGATCACCCCGGTCAGTTTTTCCAGCATGTAATCCAGGATGATGCAGCTGTCAGGTATGATCACCCTCTCCACCGAAGAATGGGTCAGGTCGCGCTCATGCCACAGGGCCACATTCTCCAGGGCTGCTACCGCATTGCCGCGTAAGACCCGGGAAAGACCGGCTACCCGCTCGCTCATCATGGGGTTGCGCTTATGGGGCATAGCCGAAGACCCTTTTTGCCCTTTGCGGAACGGTTCTTCCACTTCTAAAATCTCGGTGCGCTGCAGATTTCTGATCTCAGTGGCGATCTTTTCCAGAGAAGCCCCGATCACGGCAATCGTGGTCAGGAACTGGGCGTGACGATCGCGTTGAATCACTTGTGTGGATACCGGGCAGGGCTTTAAGCCCACATCCTGACAGACAGATTCCTCAACCCGCGGGTCGAGGTGGGCGAAATTGCCCATAGCTCCGGAGACAGCCCCATAGGCTATATGATCCCGGGCCTGAGACCACCTGATCAGATCCCGTTCCAGGTCGGTGTACCACAGGGCCATTTTGAGTCCGAAAGTGCTGGGCTCGCCATGCACCCCGTGACTGCGCCCCATGTTCAAAGTATATTTATATTTCGCCGCCTGCTGGGCTACAATCTGGCGCAGCCGCTGCAGTTTGTCCGTGATGATGTCGGCGGCGTCGCGCATCTGCATAGCCAGTCCGGTATCCAGAATATCCGAGGAGGTCATACCCAGGTGAATATATTTGGAGGGTTCGCCAACATATTCAGCCACATTGGTGAGGAAGGCGATGACATCGTGATGCACTTCAGCTTCAATTTGTTCAATGCGCTCGACATTAAAAGCAGCGCGCTCTTTAATGATCTCAACCGCTTCTGCAGGAATATTCCCCAGCCTGGCCTGGGCTTCACAAGCGGCTATTTCGATCTTCAGCCAGTTCTGCAGTTTATTGTCCTGCGACCATATCCGGCCCATCTCGGGCAGAGTATATCGTTCAATCATATCCTATCTCCTTAACGATTCAAGGTAACTCTTGATGCCCAATTGCTGCAGCTTCTTGTCTTTGTCCAGTACAGACCCCGCCATTTTAAGGCGGTAATCCTGCAAGGCCCGGCGCAGTCCGGGATCGCTCAAGGCCAGCATCTGCACCGCCAAAAGAGCTGCATTGGCACTGCCGTTGATGGCCACCGTCGCCACCGGGATGCCCCGCGGCATCTGCACAATGGCGTAGAGGGCGTCTACTCCGGCCAGAGCGCCGCTTTGGACGGGCACCCCGATGACCGGAAGCAGGGTAGAAGCGGCTATCACCCCGGGCAGATGAGCTGCGCCTCCAGCCCCGGCGATGATCACCGCCAGGCCTCTTTCCACAGCTGTGGCCGCATAACGCGCGGTTTCCTCGGGCAGCCGGTGCGCCGAGCAGATGGTGATGTCGTAATCGACCCCGAACTCCCGTAAAATATCAGCCGCGTCTTTCATCACTGCCAGATCGGAATCACTTCCCATTATAATACCTACTTTAGGCATCAACCGGCCTCCTTCTCTGCAAACAAATGGTATAAAAAATAGATTACCCAGACGGGTCGTTTCGTAACCGAAACCTGTCCGCCTGGGCTTTTATCCCTATACGGTGTAGTGCTCAGCACCTGTGCCACTCGGACCTGTCCATCCTGCATGCGGAACCCTAGGCACACTTTCGCGTTGTTTCGCTATGTATTTTTACAATTTGATATTATCAGAGCCTATTAACAGTGTCAACCAAACACCTCACGGATATATCAACGATTTTTGCGATCCCACCCAACCTTTGATTTAGGCCAGACCGTCAACTTCCAAAAGGCGTTCTTTGAGTTCATTGATCTGCTGCTGCAGATAACGGGCCTCCGCACCGATTTCCACACTGCTCTGCATCCGCAGAGCATCGAAATCCACCTCTTTTTCGATATCCTCCAGTTGAGTAACCAGACTCCGCACCAATTCTTTGACCAGATCTTTCATGCCAACCCCTCGATTCCGTACAAAATCAGTTTTGCTTTTGTTGGATAATTATTCCCAGGCCGAAGATGGCGCTATACGCAAAATGCGAATTATTATTTTTTGAAGCCGGTGAAAGCTATACCGCCAAAGAAATGTATAAAATAGCATAATGGATGTTGAATGAGGCTTTATAATTTTTATAATTAAGGAAACGAAAATATAAAAATTTGAGGTGAAACACATGAGAGCTATCAGGCCTATATTAGTTGTATTGATCCTGACCCTTGCGGCGATGCTGGCGGTAGGATGCTCCCCCAACAACAACCCGGGAGACAATCAGCCCAACCAGAATGACCCTCAGGCTGCTGAGATAGATAAAGAAATCACTCTGTATTTCTCAGACCAACAGGCTCAGTTCCTGGCGGCGGAAAAACGCACCGTAAAGGTGGCCTCCGATGAACTACAGGCAGTCGCTGAAGCGGTGGTCAATGAACTTATAGCAGGACCCAAGGGGGCCGGTCTGGTCAAAACCATTCCCCCGGAAACGAAGCTACTTGCAGTGAGCATTCAGGATGCGATGGCCACAGTTGATTTCTCTAAAGAGTTGAAAACCAAACATTGGGGAGGCAGTACCGGCGAGAGCATGACCATTATGTCCATAGTCAACAGTCTTACGGAGCTGCCGGGTATTGAAAAAGTGCAGATTCTGATTGAGGGCCAGAAAGAAGACACTCTGGCAGGCCACTGGGATCTCAGCTCTCCCATATCCCGCGATGAGAGTATCATCGGTAAGGAAATACGTTAAATGTGCCTTCTTTCCAAGTAGCAGCGGTGTTCATCTTGCCCGGCATCTGCGTACATGCCATAATCATGGCCAAGGTCTGACCGGTATATCGGGGTTGAAATGTGCAGATGCTGGCATATTACGGACATCCCAAGATCATACTCTACCCGAAGGGTTTGGCGCATTTTTTTGTGCGCCCTATCCCTTCAAACTATCATGAAAAGATTACTGAAGAAGAGTACGCTAGATGCAGCCTGCTTCCATATGATTGTCTGATTGGCAACAGGTATGTCTATCAATCCACATACTCCTCGGTCTAATCCGCATAGTTGGCGCGACTGTTTATTAGCAAAGAACTCTACCCTGTAAAGCCCTGTCTTTCAGCAGCTTTATGTACCCAATTCAAAACAATGACCCTGTTTGGGGCCACTCTTATCCCCCATGTCTCAGTGTATTGGCGGTGCTTTTGGGAAACTCTTTCAGCGGTTCCTTATTGGCAGAGGCATAGGTTAATAACCCCCCTTTGTCCCGGCCATCATAGGGGTAAGTGGCATAGCTCATCTCCAGGATGCTGAAAGGATAATCAGCTTCCTGCCGGCTGAGATGATCGATGATTTTGCGCATTACCACCCTGGTTCCGGTCTGGTCGGAAAACGGGCACAACACCACCAGACGGTTCTCGGCGCCTATGAGTATATCGGTTTCCCGCAGCTGCCGGTGCAAGGTATCGTAGCACAGATTCATCAATTCCTGCACATCATGCTCCGGTCTGCGTTTGGCCTCATCGACATCGAGGGAGAGCTGAATGATGGAAAACGGGTAATTGCCCCGGCTGGCCCGGGCGATCTCAAAATTGATAAGCTGGTTTAAATCAAATTCTATGGTGTCTGGATAATGTGGTTCAGCCGGAACGGGTAAAAGGTCTAATAAACGCTTGACCCGGCTATATAGAATCCCGGCATCAAGGGGTTTCAAATAGTAGTCATCTATTCCCAGGTTGAACAGCCTGAGCACATCTTCTGAGCGCGGGGATGCTGAAATGACCATGATAGGGATGCGATAATGAGTAGATAACCGGCGGATATCCGCAATGATATTTATCACCCGTTCATCACCCAGACTATGGTCAAGCAGGAAAAGGGCCTGATTTTCGATTTTCATGGGCGCGAAGTCCAGCTCCTGCCAGGAAGTCATGCAATTGACCTGATGCCCTTTGGTTCTCAGTACATCCGCCATCAACTGCCGGCTGGAGGCAGAAGGGCTTACAATGGCTATGTTTGCCATCCATATCCATCCTCACAGAATTGCTACTAATAGTTATCGTCAGTTGAACCAATAAGGTTTAAGGTCAATTGGAGAAGCTGCCAGCTGTTGGCGCCGGGCATTAAAGTTTTTTGTGATAAACCTGAAATCAGATCAGCAAACTTGCGCTGCTTTCGCTCAAGCGTTTTCCGGGGAAAATAAAATGCAACCAGCCCTTTTAATTTAGTTTGTCTGCTATGATTAAATAGACTAAGAAAAAATTGGATAAGGAAGGTGACAGTAATGTGGCGGGAATTCAAAGAATTTGCCATGAAAGGCAATGTGCTCGACTTAGCCGTAGCGGTGATCATTGGCGGCGCTTTCGGGAAGATAGTGACCTCGCTGGTTAACGACATCATTATGCCTCTGGTAGGCTTGTTGATGGGCGGTTTAGATTTTTCCGGCCTGCAGCTGCAGGCAGGCAGTGAAGCGGTCAAGTATGGGGCTTTTATTCAGAGCGTCGTGGACTTCCTTATCATAGCCTTCAGTATTTTCCTGGTGGTCAAAGCCGCCAACAGACGCAAGCAGAAGGAGGGGGCAGCTCCGGAAGAAGCACCCCTCCCCAGCGATGAAGTGATTTTGTTGTCAGAAATCCGTGATCTCCTAAAATCACGGCAATAGAATTTTTAGTTCATTTTTCCTGTAAGGCATTACAATTAACTAAACAATCTATCCTGCTAAATAACCTATTAACCGGAAGGAAGCCTGCGGATAACGCTTATTCGCAGGTTTTTCCGTCTTAAAGTTCGGCGGGGAGCGGCCGTTGAACAGAACCGCCCGGGCAATCATGCTATATTATGGCAATGTCCCGGATCCGGCATACAATCAATGGATGTGGAAAAACTAACTTATGTATATTGTTAAAGGAGGTAAGCCAGATGGATAGAGTCATCATCAGCGCTGCGATAACACATATCCGCAATGCCAAAGAGGAGATTGAAAAGCTCCCCAGAGACCGCATGAACCGGCAGACCAGGAGCGAGATAGACCATGTTTGCCACGCCCTCGATGACAGTATAAGCCACTGTCAGGATCTTTTTGGCTCTGCCGGCACGCAAAACAAATAAAATTGCCCGGGCAGTTGGAGTTCAGGCTTCAGCTGCTTCTTTTTGAGCATTGCGTCACGGGGACGGGATTGCTGATAATCTCAAAGATTGTCAACAATCCCGTCCCCGCTACACAGGCATCGCTTCGTCACTCTTTACTCCCTAAACATACTTAAAAATGATTTTGACATTGCTTTTACCCGGTGCTGCCTTTCTAACTTCTTCCACTTTGGAGGCTTCTGCTTCCTCAACAACTTCTGCTTCTTCAACAACCGGAAGTTCGTCTTCAAAGTAAATGATCTCCACAGCCGGATCGCCTTCAACCAGACCAACCGCATAGACGATATAACCGCTGCCGCCTCTAAATAACAGGTTTTTTCTTGCCAGAATTATATCACTGTTATTGGTAGGCCTTAACTGAACGCTATAGGTATCCGGGGATACACTGGAATATCCCGTAACCTGTCTATACGCTACATCGCTGATCACCCTGTTGTCGTTCAAAAATAAATCCAACTCGGGAGCATCCGGAGACAGATTGGCAAAGCGGATCCTTACTTCCTGGGGAGCGATATCACCAAATGGCTGTAATATCGGCAGAGTTTCAACATCTGATATTTCTCCTATCAACGCCAGAGTGATGGCTTCGCTGGGAGGAAGATTTACTTCAGTGTCAAGGATGGGGTTGGTCCTATTACCTTCCAGAAAGACCTGAATTCTGTTATTGCCCGGTCCTATAGGCAAGTATCGGCTTACATTTTTGTAGGTCAGGTTTTCGTCCAATAATTCTTCATTAATAAAGACATCAACTGCACCGACTCCGGGCAATGCATGTAAGGCCCTAATAAATGAGTTTATCGTGGGAATATGAATCACATCCTATAATTACTTTTGTTAAAGAGTATTCATAAAGGGTTACAAAATTGCTTCTTTTGCTTAAAAATAAAAATGGTGGTCTAGAAGTTTATTCTAAACCACCCCAGTCTATGAGCTTAATTGCCTTTTAAACCCCAACCCATTTATTACCTCGCGCCATTACCGCCCCCACCCGGCAATATCAAGTCAAAGCAAAGCGGGAAAACTTTAATGATTACGGTGAACGTGGAAAAGACGCCTGGGCGTCCATGCACTGCTTGATTCTCTCTTTGCAAAAGGGATTGAGCCGAAAACAGTCGTTGTGGCATGGAACGGGAGCGATCAGCTTTCCTCCCAAGCCAGTCGCGCGGCGGGGAAGGGGCGTAAGGCCCTGGAAAGAATGCCCATGGCATAGGCGATCAGGATCCCGTAATTGGTGATAGAAACGCACTGTTCCCGGGCTTTTTCCATACGGTACTGCATCTCCCTGCGGTTCAGCATGCAGCCGCCGCAATGCACGATCATGGCATATCCGGAGAGATCCTTGGGATAACAGGCTCCGCTGGCCCATTCAAATTCAATATCCCCGCCCACGATTTGACGGATCCAGCGCGGGATTTTTACTTTGCCGATGTCGTCCGACTGCCGGTGATGGGTGCAGCCCTCGACGATCAGGATCCTGTCGCCGGGCGAAAGCGTTTCAATACGTTTGACGCCCCGCACCATTTCCGCCAGATCCCCCTTCTGCCGCGCGAACAGAATGGAGAACGAGGTCATGGGAATCTCGGCAGGGGTGTCCGCGGACACTTTGAGAAAAGCCTGCGAGTCGGTGATCACGATGGCGGGTGGCGTGTTCAGGCGCTCCAGCGTCAGCTTGAGCTCATGCTCCTTTGTAATGACGGCGCTGGCGTCGCTTTCAATGATATCGCGGATGGCCTGCTGCTGCGGGAGGATCAGCCTGCCCTTGGGGGCCCCTTTGTCGATGGGCGTCACTAGCACAGCGATATCGCCCGCCCGGATCAGTCCGTCCATCAGCGCCGGCTCGACATCCTCAAAATTGGAATTTGCGATGATCTGCTGTTTTATCTCCTCCAGCCCGAAGCCGCTGCGGGCGCTTGCGCAGACCAGGGGAATCCCGGCAAGCTCTCTCAACTGTCCGAGCACGCCGGCGTCGGGCAGGCCCTGGTCGCATTTGTTGAAGACCAGGACGGCCGGGATCTTCCTCCGCTTCAATTGTTCGATAAATTCCGTCTCAAGCTCCGATATGCCAGACTCTCTATCGGCAACGACAACTGCGAGGTTGCATCTGCGCAGCACCTCGTAGGTCTTCTCGACGCGGAGCTTTCCCAGCTCTCCCCTGTCGTCCAGCCCCGCCGTGTCGATCAACACAATCGGCCCGACCGGCAGGAGCTCCATGGCCTTGCGGACGGGGTCCGTCGTCGTCCCCGGAACGTCAGAGGTGACGGCGATGTTCTGCCCCGTGAGTGCGTTGATAAGCGAGGATTTTCCGGCATTGCGCCGGCCAAA
>NZ_DCEA01000072.1:0-146 GCF_002316705.1 Syntrophomonas sp. UBA1041 | reverse complement strand
TTTCCGGCATTGCGCCGGCCAAAAATTCCGATAGTGAACCGGCTGGCCATCGGCGTCGCGTTCATATTTTCCATTGTGACTACTCCTTTGCTCCCCCGGGCGACGTTAGCCGTTCCGGCCTTAAAATTTTATCCAAATCCTTTTCC
>NZ_DCEA01000118.1:0-6168 GCF_002316705.1 Syntrophomonas sp. UBA1041 | reverse complement strand
GCCGATGGGCTCCAGTATATAATCACACATGGCCATCAATTCACGGCTCATGCCCCAACCGGTTCCGAACAGCAACAGCCAGGACCTATCCCAATACCGTATCCTATCGGGGCCTGCGCGCTGAAATCAACCGCCGTGACAGGACCTGGCTGTTGCTGTTCGGAACCGGTTGGGGCATGAGCCGTGAATTGATGGCCATGTGTGATTATATACTGGAGCCCATCGGCATTGACAGCGATTATAATCATCTCTCGGTGCGCAGCGCGGTCTCCATCATTCTGGATCGTTTGCTGGGCGAGCCCTGGTTTAAAGACTAGCCGCTCCAATATGGCGGCCGGGCCCTTTATGCTACATAATCTCAATCGTTCCATAAACCACAGTTTCCGGCTAGTTTGCTTGTGGTATAACGATAATAATGATATAATCACTTTGTTCCATGTAAACAAAGGTGGTCCGCTACATTGATACGATAATGTAAGAACACCTTGTATAAGGAGGTAAAACCGTGCAGGACATCATCAGATCCATTGAGGAAGAGCAGATCAAGAAAGACCTTCCCGATTTCAGGCCTGGGGATACCGTAAAGGTCCATGTAAAGGTCGTGGAAGGCAACCGGGAAAGAATTCAGGTTTTTGAGGGGACTGTCTTAAAGATCAGGGGTGCCGGATTATCCAGGACATTTACCGTGCGCCGCATTACTTACGGGGTGGCCGTAGAAAGAACCTTCCTGATTCATTCGCCGCGCATCGCCAAGGTTGAGATCACCAGAAGGGGCAAGGTGCGCCGGGCCAGATTGTTCTACCTGCGTGGCCTTACCGGCAAAAAAGCCCGGGTCAAAGAAAAACGCAGATTTTAGATTGATTTTAAGGAAATAGTATATAATGAAGTAACCGGAGAGAATACCTTATGGTATTCTCTTTATCTTTAACCGGGGAGGCTGCAGATTGATACAATGGTTTCCGGGCCACATGGTCAAAGCCCGCCGCGAAATAGAAGAAAATATCAAACTGGTGGACATCGTCATAGTACTCCTGGACGCCCGGGCGCCGATGGCCTGCCGCAACCCGGAGCTGGAGAAGATGATCCGCCAAAAAAGCCTTATCATGGTCTTAAATAAAATTGACCTGGCTGACGCGCAGGCTGCTTCCAGAAGCAAAGAGCATCTGAAGAAGCAGGGCTATTTGGTGGCAGCCATGGATTCCGCGCACTGCCGGGGCAGCAAACGAGTTTTGGATCTGACCAAACAGGTTTACGCCCCTTTGGCGGAGATGATGTTGCGAAAAGGGCGCCGTGTCAGGCCGGTTCGGGTCATGGTGGTGGGGGTTCCCAACGTTGGCAAATCAACCTTTTTAAACTGTCTGGCGGGGCGTAAAATGGCCCGGGTTGGAGAAAAGCCCGGAGTCACTCGCGGCAAGCAATGGCTGCGCATCAGAGAGGACATAGAATTGCTTGATACCCCCGGATTGATGTGGCCTAAAATTGAAGATGAAAAGCAGGGTTTAAAGTTAGCCTTGTTGAATATAATAGGTGAGAATGCATACCAGGAATATAATGTCGCCCTGTATCTGGTGGAGCTTCTCAAGGAACGCCACCCCGATGTTTTGCGGGAGCGCTACCGGGTGCAGAATGTGGATTTGCCTGTAGAGGATATACTGGCAGCGATTGCCGCATCCAGAGGCCTTTTACAAAAAGGGGGCCAACCCGATCTGGACAAGGTCAGCCGCCTGGTGTTGCAGGAGTACCGTCGCGGGACAATGGGTTCTATAAGTCTGGAATGAGCCCGATAAAATCTGGGGGAAGAATATAGCAAATCTGATAATATTGCACTTTTAAAAAGATTTTAAAAAAAAATTTACACGATGAAGCATGTGATATATAATATACATTAATATAGTTGGGATACAAACAATCCCCAGCACACCTCAGAGATATCAAACCTACTTATAAAAATTAATAAGCAAGCCGATACAACACTTATTATTACACCATTCTTTGCAAAAGCCGGCATTACGGCTCGTTTATTCAGCGAGAGCCTTGAGCCCCTGCGGATTTTAGTTATCATGTCCATGTTAACGGAGAGGGGGTGAACGGCAGGCCGTTATGTCCTACAAGGCCGGTACGGGTTATGAGTACCAACCCGTACTGAACGCAATTTCTCTTTATCAACTTTCTCTTTAACTTGGAAACAGTGCATCTATCTCTAAATCCATGCCCGCTGCCCGTATCAGTGAGGCTGGTATCAGCGATTGGTGAACGACCGCCAAGGAGTATTGCCGTATTATTGTCTACCCACAACTGGAAATGGAATGCATGCAGGCAGATCACCCCCGGTGTATCTGTGCTGCGACCTACCAGAAGGAGAATTATGCTATGTCCATTGAAGTACGAGCAGACAACTTAGCCAAACAAGGCCTTATTATGGTAATAACCGGCGACGGTAAGGGCAAAACCACCGCGGCTTTTGGCCAGGCTTTAAGGGCCTCAGGCCATGGTTACCGGGTCTGCATCATTCAATTCATGAAAGGCCGGCTTTATGGTGAAGTTCTGGCCATTCAGAAATGCCTCCCCGATATTGATTTGTACCAATACGGGCTGGACAGTTTTGTGATGCGTGACAAGCCGGCTCCTGTCGATGTGGAGCTTGCCCGGCAAGGGTTGGAGAAAGCCAAGGAAGTAGTTGCGAGTGGCAAGTATGACATGATCATCCTTGACGAAATCAATGTAGCAATGGACTTTAAGCTGATTCCCGAAGATGAAGTGTTGGCTTTGCTGGAAAGTAAGCCGGCCGAGACGGACATCATTCTTACGGGAAGATATGCCGCCCCAAGAATTCTGGAAAAAGCTGATATGGTTAGCGAGGTTAGGGAAATCAAACACCATTACAATGCCGGGGTAAGAAATCAAACCGGTATTGAGTATTGACCCACACGAGCTGGGTAAGGGGTAATTAAAAACTAATTGAGGAGGGGTAACATGTTATTTACCCAAGAATTGTTGGACCAATCAAGTCTGCTGCGTAAGAAATGGGAAGATGAAGTAAAGCGCGTCGTCTCCAAGAACCCGGACCAGAAAGCCGATTGGAGTACCGTTTCCGACCTGGGAATCAAGAGGATTTATGGTCCCGAAGACATCGGCGGTATGGATTTTGAGAAGGATATCGCCTATCCGGGCCAATTTCCGTTTCTGCGGGGATGCCAGGCGACTGGTTACAGGGGCAAATATTGGACTTTCCGTATGTTCTCCGGGATGGGTACTGCTGTAACCACCAATGAAAGATGGCATTATCTGTTAAACAATGGTCAAACCGGTCTCTCCACCGCTTTTGACTTCCCCACTCTGATGGGCTATGACACCGACTCCCCCAAGGCCAAAGGCGAATGCGGCAAATGCGGTGTTGCCATTGACACCATTGAAGACTTCTTTGACCTGACCAAAGGTATTCCGCTGGGCAAGGTTTCCACCTCCATGACCATCAATCCGCCGGCTACCATTCTATGGGCTATGTATTGCGCTACCGCAGACATCCAGGGTATTCCTTTAACCCAGTTGTCCGGTACCATTCAGAATGACATGCTGAAGGAGTTTATCGCCCAGAAGACCTTGATGTGCCCGCCCGAGCCCTCAGTTAAACTGATCTCAGACACTATCGAATTCGGCACCAAATATGTTCCCAAATGGAACACTGTCAGCATCAGCGGCTATCACATCAGAGAAGCCGGCGCTACTGCTGTTCAGGAATTGGCCTTCACCCTGCGCGACGGCATGGAATATGTGGAAGACGTTATCAGAAGAAAAGGCCTGCCGGTTGACAGCTTTGCACCGCGCCTGTCCTTCTTCTTCAACTCCCATATCGACTTCTTTGAAGAAATCGCCAAGATGCGCGCCGCCAGAAGAATCTGGTCTCGCGGCATGAGAGAACGCTATGGCTCCACTGACGAGAGATCCTGGTGGATGCGCTTCCACACCCAGACCGCCGGCTGCTCACTGACTGCGCAACAGCCTTACAACAACGTGGTCAGAACCGCCACCGAAGCTCTGGCTGCCGTGCTCGGCGGAACCGCCTCACTGCACACCAACTCCCTGGACGAAGTGCTGTGTCTGCCTTCCGACCATGCGGTGCAGATCGCGCTCAGAACTCAGCAGATCATCGCCGAGGAAACCGGCGTATGCAACACCATCGACCCCTTGGCAGGATCCTATTTCGTAGAAGCGCTGACCAACGAGATGGAAGAGCAAGCCTGGGATTACATCCACAAGATCGACGAACTGGGCGGCATGGTGGCGGCTATCGAAAAGGGCTTCCCGCAGCTTGAAATCTCCGACGCCGCATACAAATTCCAGCGCCAGATCGATGCTGCCGAAAAGATCATGATCGGCGTCAATAAGTACAATGTGGAAAATGAAGAAGTGGACATTCCTCTGGTAGAAATTGATGAAACAGTTGAACAAGAACAGCTTCAAAGACTGGCTGCCGTTAAGAGAAACCGCGACAGCAAGAGAGTCAAAGAGTGTTTGGAAGATATCAAGAAAGCCTGTGAAAAGGGCGAAAACGTTATGCCTTATTGCATCGAAGCCGTCAAGGCTCGGGCCAGCGTTCAGGAAATCTGCGATGTTTATCGGGAAGTTTACGGCGAGTACCGTGACCCCGGCATCTACTAGAAAATGTAGTTTAGAAGGAGGTTATTGTTAATGGCAAAGAAGATCCGTATACTACTGGCCAAACCGGGACTTGATGGACATGACCGCGGAGCAAAAGTTTTAGCAAGATGCTTCCGTGATGCAGGCTTTGAGGTTATCTATACCGGATGCCACAACACCCCTGAACAGATCGTTAACGCAGCCATTCAAGAAGACGTTGACATGGTCGGTTTGAGCTGCCTGTCCGGTGCTCATACCTATCTGTATCCTGAAGTTGTACAACAGTTAAAAGATCGCGGGGTAACTGATATTCCAGTTGTAGGCGGCGGCATCATCCCTGACCGTGATATGCAGCCTCTGTACGACGCAGGGTTAAAGGCCATATTCACTCCGGGTGCTACTCTTGACTCCATTGTGGAGTGGATTAATACCAACATAGCTGCTAAGGAGTAATAACTATGGAAGAACTAGGTAAAAGGGCGTTGACGGGAGACATTCGGGCTGTCTCCCGCCTCATCCGCAACATTGAAGACCAGGTCCCGAATACCCATGAAGCCATAAAGCATATATTTCCGTTTACAGGCAGGGCCCATGTGGTGGGTATTACCGGAGCACCGGGAGCTGGAAAGAGCACCCTGACCGACCAACTGATCTGCAGTATTAGAGCCAAGAATAAGACTGTGGGCGTCATGGCGGTTGATCCGAGCAGCCCCTTTACCGGTGGAGCCTTGCTAGGAGACAGGATTAGGATGTTGCGGCATGCCGATGATCCGGGCGTATTTGTTCGCAGCCTGGCCACCCGCGGTGCAATGGGCGGACTTTCCAAAGCGGTAGGGGATGGGATTCATGTCCTGGACGTAATGGGCAAAGACGTGATCATTGTAGAAACCGTTGGCGTAGGTCAGCAGGAAGTGGACATCATCAATCACGCTCATACCGTCTTGGTGGTACTGGTTCCCGGCATGGGCGACGAGGTACAGGCTATTAAAGCCGGTTTGATGGAAGTTGCCGATATATTCATCATCAATAAGGCAGACCGCGAGGGAGCCCGCAAGCTCTATAAGGAAACCCTGAGCATGATGGATATGGGCAAGTTCCCCAGTGGTTGGCGGCCTCCCATCGTGATGGTTGAAAGCAACCTGGAGCCCCATTCCTTTGCCAAAAGCGTCGATGAACTGTATGAGAAGATACAGGAGCATTATAAGTTCCTGTATGATAATAATCTCTTACAGGAAAGAGCTCAGCTAAAAGTGCAGACAGAGATCAACGATGCTTTGAGATCGGCCATATTAGAGCCTGTTTTAAACAAGCTCATCGAAACGGGCGAATTCGATCAAATGGTGCAGAAGCTGCTGAAGAAAGAGACCGACCCCTACACCCTGGCAGACGAAGTTGCAGCAAAGTACCTGATCAAATAGCCCCAAGGTTTAATACTATGAGGCAAGTAAAAGTATTGCTGGCTATGACCGGTTTGGATCCGAATAATAAGAGAATACGGTTGCTGGCCCGGTCTCTTAAGGAGGCCGGCGG
>NZ_DCEA01000028.1:5644-6114 GCF_002316705.1 Syntrophomonas sp. UBA1041 | reverse complement strand
TTTCATGGATTACTTTCATTTGCAAATACAAATTCAGCATTAGTGAAAATCCGTGATCAGTCCCACTCCTTAAATTTCTAGTTTCTCTGCATTCGGCACCTGCTGCAGCAGTTCCAGCATCAGCTGTTCCAGTTGCTCATACTGCTGGCTATATGGAAATGCTCATTCAAAAGGTTTTGCAGACTGGCTTCTGCTGCTAAAAGTCCGGTTTTTCTGCCGATACTGGCACCGGCTACTCGGCTTATTTTTCCTTATGATAAATGCGAAAAGAAGCATCTGTGCAGAGGGCTGTCTGAGGACTCATTTAGACAGACTGGGCAGTACCCTGAAAACTGCCCGAAGAAAACGCATGCTATTTCTCCTTATCTTTTTATGGAAATAGCGTATCATCATAATGTTGACTGGTGGCTTACTGGAAAGATATTTTACTTCAGGACCTTATAGATTAGGAAGATGTGCTTTTCATCCAC
>NZ_DCEA01000028.1:4510-5338 GCF_002316705.1 Syntrophomonas sp. UBA1041 | reverse complement strand
TATATAAGACTTCGAGCGCTTGAGCGTAATCCACGTGATCGTCCCCGGCAGCAATAAAATCGTAATTGCGCTCGCGCAGATACTCCAGATAGGATGGGGGCGTGGATGCGGATACCAGAACAATAATGTCTTTACAATACTCCGAATCCCTGAAAACATGCAGGTTCCGCAATCTTCCGCGGCTGTCCGGCACCACCCACCTCAGCCTTTGGTCATCCGGCCTGTCTGTCGGTTTCTTAAACGCTTTTTCTGTCTCGGGCGGATAATGTTCAGCCGCAGTATAAACTGTTTCGCTGCCAAACAGCACCATGTCCGCATTGAAGCGGTTGGCAACGGCGTAATAGACGCCCGTGTCAATAAAACCGCGCACGCAGCCATCCAAGCTTATTTGCGCGTGCATAACAATTTTTGGTCGCATGAAATTACCTCCCTGGCGTGTTTTTGGTATTAGTATACCTGGGCAAAGTGACAGCCTTATGTCAGCAGGTTAGAATCTCGTCTTTCTTTTATGCTATAATTTCTTTTAGCATCGGAAGAAACTGCCAAGCAGTTTCAACACACCGCTGCAACGAGGCGGAGCTTAGACCATGTTGTCTGTTTTGCTATTCGCCTCGTTATATTTGGTATATTAATGTGCCACCAGGAGGCCCATCATGAATAGAGTAGACAGACTAGCGGCGATGCTCATTCATCTTCAATCCAAAAAAATCGTTACGGCCCAAGAGTTGGCCCAGCGATTCGGTATTTGCATCCGGACCGTGTATCGGGATATCAGGGCGCTTGAAGCCGCCGGCATACCGCTAGGCTCTGAAGCGGGTGTAGGCTATT
>NZ_DCEA01000028.1:0-4394 GCF_002316705.1 Syntrophomonas sp. UBA1041 | reverse complement strand
TCTTGTGGAAGGATACCATCTGCCTCCGGTGAGGTTTACTTCCGAAGAAGCCGGAGCTTTGCTGTTGGCCGGGAAATTGGCGGGCGCGTTCGCAGACGCCAAAACGAAAAGTAATTTTGATTCGGCGCTCTATAAAATAAGAACGGTTCTGGGAAATGAAGATAAGGCGTTTGTGGCGGAAATAGAAGAAAAGATAGGCGCATTCGATACGTCCGGTGAAAATATGCCTGTGGAAAATAGTTTTATAAAGGATATTCAAACGGCGCTTTATCTAAAGAATATTATGGAGATTCACTATTATTCTCCCCCTGCAAACCAGACCACCGTAAGAAAAATCGAACCTGTTTCGCTGGGGTTTTATGAAAATCACTGGCATTTAATTGCCTATTGCCATTTGCGCCATGCTTATCGGGATTTTCGCATCGACCGCATTCAAAACCTGTACCTAACAGATCAAAGCTTTTCCAAGACGCATCCTCCCCTGGAAACGGTTATCAAAAAAATGCTTGGAGCAAAAAACCTATGCAATGTGACAGTACGTTTAAAAAAGGATAGCAATTACGAAATCATCAGGAATAAGTGCATATGGGGTTTGGTCGGAGAAAAGGATCTGGGCGGCAGAATGGAAATCATGCTGCTGACGGATTCTTTGCCGGTACTGGGGAGGTGGCTGCTTCATTATGGCCGGGAGGTAGAAATACTTTCTCCCGTTGAATTGCAAGAAGTCATGCGGCAATATGCCGCGGAAATAGCAGGGCAATATCTGGGAACGGAGTAAATTTCAAATAACCTGTATTAATTGCTTAGCCTTTGCTTTTCCTCATCGCCTTAAGAATATCCCTCATTTCCAACGCGTCTTTTTTAGCCATGTTCAGCCCCACACCGGTTGGTATCAAAATAAAGTACTCTTTGATAGCCTGCAAAGGCTATTCTATAAGCGTTTAATTTCTTTCCAAGTGTAAAATAGTTAATACAGATATCTATAAGGTTTCCGCAATCCTTCCTAGTTGTTCGGACATTCCCGTTATTTCTTGAATACTTGCACTCATTTCTTCACTGGCTGCTGCTTGTTCCTGGCTTGCACGCAGTGTTAATTCACTATTACGTCTTGCTATTTCAACTTTCTGCTTTATTTCATTAATAAACCCGTTGATTTTTATTGCAGTTGACTTTGATACGTCCGATAACTTTCGAATTTCTTCTGCGACTACGCCAAAACCATGGCCTGATTCCCCTGCCCGAGCTGCCTCGATAGCGGCATTCAACCCTAACATTTTTGTTTGGTCAGCTATCTGTTTGATAAAATCCAAAACCTCGGTAATTTTTTCTGAAGCTTCAATAATTTCAACAACATTCGTATTTAGATGCTCTTCATTACACGATACTTCTGAGGCGGATGCTGCCATCTCCTGAATTACTGCTGATATTTCATTTAAACTTTCACTTAATCTACAGGACATTTCTTGTAGGTCTTTTGCGGTTTTCTTTGGCAAGATCATACCAAATGTTGCAACCACTTTTGCAGGGTCGTCCTCATCAAAACAAGGATAGGAGGTTATCCTAACCGGTACGCCGTATGTACTGGCATCAAGGTCCTTCGATAACATTCGCTTTTCTTTTATGGCTATCCGTGCTATGGTGTTGTCACTCAATACATCTCCAATCTTCCATTGAGGTAAATCAAATTTGGCAGATCCTTGCAATCCCGCAACTTTATCTAAATCGGTTATATAAACAAAGGCTCCTTCATGAAACATCTCTGTGATAATAGGGGCAAAATCATAAAATGCTCTACCCAACGGATGTAAACGCGGGAAGATAAATCCCAGGACACCATGTACCACATCGTCATCGATAATCGGCAGACTGGTTATATGGATCCTGGTGCCATAAACTGAACGGGGAACTGCCTCATCAATTTGTCTTCTCTCCTCCATGGCCTTTACCGGCCCGCTTCCTTTTCTAAGCGGCATGCCCTCATTTAAACTTGGTATATTAAAGGCAGTTGAGGCTGCTTTGTACACTATTTTCTCCTCATCAGCTATGGCAATAATGCCTCCTCCAGGAATATTATTGACTAATATAGGAGCAATTTTTTTAATCGCTTCCGCAATTTGAGTGCTTATCATATCTTCCATCCCTCGAATTCCCTTTTTGATATACAATCCTCTGCCCGCATGCTGAATGCGGGCAGAGGGTGAAAATATTTGTCCTTGTCGACTCGTATCATTCACGGTATTAATATTCAAAAGCATTCACGGGAACATCTAGCGAAGAAGTATCACCGTACGCAATGATATCAGCGGCGATGCACACGTTGGGAACCACGTTCATCAAGTAGTACCGGGCGGCTGCCACTTTGCCAGTATAGTAGTTGTAGTCAAAGTGCTCCGGCCCTAGTTCATTGGCTTTGGCGTTGGCCAGGAGGGCTTGATCGAGTATTAGACGACCGCAGTAGAGTTGAGATGTCGCGGTCAATATACGGCGAGCGTGTAGAGGCATCATGCTGATTCGCTTTTCACCCATATAGGTGAACATGGTTTTTTGAATTTTGGCATAGGCTTCAAGGGCTGCGTTCAGGCTGATGAACTCATTCTTAAATTCGCTGTTATCTTGGTTAGCCGATGCAAAGTCTCTCATCTCCTGAATGAAAGCGGCAAAGACTGCGCCTTTCTTCATACTCCATTTGCGACCAACCAGGTCCATGGATTGAATGAAATTGGTTCCTTCCCAGATGGAGTAGATTTTTACATCACGGGCAATCTGGGCTACTGGATATTCTTCGCAATAGCCATAGCCGCCATAAGCCTGAATCGCTTCCCCGATAAGCCACCAGGCTTCATCGGATGGATAAGCCTTACATAAAGGTGTAGTTATTTCTATCAGCTCGTTGGCTCTGGCTACTTTTTCCGGATCTGTATCATGATGACGAACATCAAAGGCAAAATATGTTTTATATAACATAGCCCTCATAGCTTCCACATGGGCCTTACCCATTAGAAGTGTGCGTTTGATGTCTTCGTGATTAATAATGGTTGCACGACCTGCTTTAGGATCAGTCATCAACCTTCCTTGTATTCTTTCCTTGGCGTAATCACGGGCATTGTAATAGGCGTTGGCTATGCAGGAAAGTGCACAGTGCCCGGTTTCCATACGGGCCATGTTCATCATCTGGAACATCTGGACCATTCCTTCTCCGATTCCATCGTTTTCGAGCGGGTTTTTACCTAAAAGCCAGCCGCGGCAATTATTATTTTCACCCATAGCCAAAGCTGCAGTGCAAGAACCATGTTGTCCCAGCTTGTGTTCTACTCCGGTGGTAATTACATCATTATCTACCACGCTGCCGTCTTCGTTAATCCAAAGCTTGGGCACCACAAATAGTGAGATTCCTGCGGTTCCAGGTCTGGCGCCTTCGACTCGAGCCAGGTAAAGGTGGATAATATTATCGGTAAAATCATTGTCGCCGCCGGTAATAAATATCTTGCTGCCTTTAATCTTGAAAATTCGTGGATCGTCAGTGGGATAGGCTTTAGAAAGTATATCGCCCACATCGGACCCGGCGGTGGCTTCTGTCAGGCACATACTGCCGGTCCAGGTTCCGTCCATCATTTTAGGCAGGAACATTTCTTTTACTTCTTTAGAAGCAAAGCTTTGAATCAGGCCGGCCGCACCGCTGGTGAGAATAATATAAGGTGCAAAAGTCGGATTGGCTGCTTGCAACATTTCCCACACCATGGATTGAAGAAGGTGCGGCAGTACCATAGCATCTTCCGACTCATCAATGTTGCTGGTTCCCCATCCTTCGCTCTGTAATTGATGAAAGAGCGGTCCGAAGGTGGGAGGTAAAGTAACTTTCCCGTTTTCGAGCTTAACCGGATGTGAATCTCCGTCCTCATTGGTTAGTTCTACGACTTCCTTGCACATTTTTAGAATGGGGCCGAGAACTGATTTAACATCATCTTTAGAGTAATAGTCGGCAAATTGTGGATAGGAAAATACTTGCTCAGTAGGCAACCATTCCTGCAAAATAAATTCAAAATCCCTCGTATTCTGATAGGCAAAATTAGCAGACATATTGAACCTCCGTTCATATAAGAAAGCATCCCCAGTCCTGGAATAAGGAATGGGGGCTCCCCGTTATTGCTTAACAACTGTTTTTAAAAAGGGTGCCACCTGGGAGAGACTCCCAGGCGCAAAACATAAAGAAAAAATATAAGGGGGTTATTAACAAATTAAATATCCCGGGTCCAGATGCAAGCCATAGCTGGTCCGCCGCCTACGCAGGTGGAAGCGCCGCCGATGGTGGCTCCGATTCTTTCCATTTCATGAATAAGGCTGACTTGAAGACGCGCGCCGGTGCAGCCTACCGGATGGCCCAGAGCGATACCGGA
>NZ_DCEA01000087.1:2949-16121 GCF_002316705.1 Syntrophomonas sp. UBA1041 | reverse complement strand
GCATTATAATACTCAGTCAACGCGTTACACCAGACCAAAGCGTCCCTCCAACTGACAGTCGTCACCGGTTCTTGGGACGCACTGGTTGGAGCGGCACCGATGGTACCATCATGACCTTCTCTTCCGGGGTTGGCAAAAGTATAACCGTGGCCGTCAGTTGTCGCCCAGGTATAAACCTTGTGCCACAACTCATAGGTCACTTCGGTCTCCGCAATCCAAAACGGATTCGTTACGTCAACCGGACCGGGCAATTTTTCATCTTCCGATATCACATTGTCGTCTGAGATAAAACTGCCACTGGGGGCGTAGCGCATATCAAAGACTACGCCGCCCACCGTATAAGTGCCTTTTTCACCTGGGGTGGGATCGGTAGGATCCGGAGGGACTGTGACTTCTTCCACCAAATAAATATCCTTGGTAATTGTCTTGCCAGCCTCAATTTTGACAGAAGCGGTATAAGTCTTATACCCTTCCGCTTGTACCGTCAAGGTTTTGTCCCCAATGGATACGTCAGTAAACTGGTATTGGCCATTGGTAACGGTAATTGAGGAGGCGCCGGTCAGCGTGACAACGACGCTTCCTGTAATCAGTTCTTTAGTAGTATCATCATAGATTTTTCCGCCCAATTGCCCTTTTTTAGTGCCGCAGCCGGAGAGGGTGACGACCAGTATCAAGGTGGCAAACAATATAACGAACAAGGGTTTTTTCAACTCTGGCAAACCTCCTTTTAACCTATAGCTCTATCCTAACTTTTGGTTCTCACCGGGCGAAAACCGTTATAGCCGTGGGCGTTTTGAGGATAAGTGTTTTGCATGTAACCGATCCGCTGATAATTGGAGGCATTGAACCAACTCCCGCCGCGCATGACGCGGTAAGTGCCTAAAGGTCCGGGATTCGAGGCAAAACACCACTCCCACACATTCCCACTCATATCATAAATGCCCAGTGTGTTCGCTTCTTTTTCGCCGACCGGGTGTGTAGAATCACCGCTATTATCCGAGTGCCAGCCAACCGCATCAGTGGCGTCTGCGTCGGTATACGATCCGGTCGCCCCGCTGGCGGAATTCCCTTTTGTAAAGTAGGGGTTGCTGAAACCGTCTACCGTATTAGTTGAGTCATTCCCGCGAAACCGCCCCGCCAATTCCCATTCCATGCTGGTTGGCAAGCGGAAACCATTAGCATTTTCGGCAATCACATTGTCGCAAACGCTCACATTTTCATCCCTGGAGTCCCGAACGATTTGTCCTTCATAGGTATAAACACATGCCAGATTCGTAGTGTTTTGATCATTATAGTATTCAGTCAGGGCATTGCACCAAACCATGGCATCCCGCCAATTGATGGTTGTTACAGGGTGCTGATCGGTTTTGGGCCCTGGCTCCCGACTGCCACCCATCTGGCCTGCGTTTTGGAAATGATATTGTCCGACGCCTCTGTCGTCACTGGTCGCCCAATCGTAAATTCTTTTCCACAACTCATAAGTAACTTGGTATTTGGCCACATAATAGGGGTAGTTTACTTCGGCGCAAGTAGTTGAATCATTAGTACCCGTTGGAAAGCTGGTCACACCCGGCACCAAGGCCTCTGCAATGGAAAAAACGAGTCCCGGAGAATCGGTGCCTTGCACCAGATGAACATCTTTGGTAATTGTCTGATCTGCCTTAATATGGACTGAAGCGGTATAAGTCTTGTATCCCTCTGCTTGTATCATCAAAGTCTTTTCCCCGGCAGGCACATCAATAAATTGATACTGTCCATTGGTTACTGTGATTGAAGTTTCGCCGGTAAGCGTAACGACGACGCTCCCTGTAACCAGTTCCTTAGTAGTATCATCATAGATTTTTCCGGATAATTGTCCTTTTGGCTCGCCACATCCGGAACTTCCTGCCAGCAAGATTGCCAACAACACCAACAAAAATCGGACTTGCTTGCGCATGCTTTTCCTCCTCTGTGATTGTTACTAAAGGGTTACCTGAGTTGTTCCATTCCCAGGGGGACCAAGGGAAGGCTGAGAGCGTTTTCGGAAATGGAATATGAAGGCTTTTTCGAAAGGTAAATAGCTGTTGATGTAGAATTTCCAAAAGTACCTATTTATTCCTTTTGCCAGACCCTGTTACTAGTATTGCGATCTGAGCCTTGCCAACCTGAACCTTAGCAATACTATACTGTTTTTTCAGTTCAGTGTCGTCACCCCAAGGGTGATTAGAAGATACCAAGAAGGGTGATTTTTAGGGTGATTTTCTCAGAATGCCTGCATGGCTTATCCAAAATGATGGGGGTATTCCTGACGAAAAATAAGCTGATCATGATGACACTAGGCATTATAGTGCTTCTTTCTCTCTGTGGTTGCGGAAGAGGAAAGCTTGATCCGAAAAATCCGGTAACCATCACCATGTGGCATAATTACGGCGGCCAAATGCAAAGCGCTATGGACGAGCTGGTAGAAGAGTTTAACAGCTCTATAGGAAGGCAGAAAGGAATCATTATCAGTATCACTTCTATCTCCGCCTCCAAGGATATCCAGGAAAAGCTTTTTATGATCGCCGCGGGCGATCCCGGTGCTCCCGCAATGCCCAATCTAGTAACTGCGTATCCAAAAACCGCTCTAATCTTATCCAGACAAGGTTTATTAGCCCCTCTGGACGATCAATTCACAGAAAGGGAAATTAAGGATTACTTGCCGCAATTTATTGAGGAAGGCAGACTCCCGGACGGCAAGCTTTACGTGTTTCCGGTTGCCAAGTCCACTGAGGTTCTTTTCCTCAATCGAACCTTATTTGACCGTTTTAGTACAGCTGCCGGCATTACCCTTGACAATCTTACTACTTTCGAGGGGATTGCCCAGACCGCGATCAGGTATCATGAATGGACAGATTCCCTTACTCCCAACGTAGCGAATGATGGCAAGGCTTTTTTCACCGCTGACTCCTGGCTTAATATTGCTCATGTTGGTATCGCTCAGTTAGGGGGGGAATTTATGACTCCCGATTACCTGAATATCGCGTCGACGGATTTTCGGCGGATTTGGGATGCTACCATTTTACCGACACTTACGGGCGGTTACGCGATCGCCGGCGGCTATTCTTCTGATCTCATGAAGACAGGCGAGATCGTCTGCTCAATCGGATCAACGGCGGGCATTCTTTTTTATGGCGATCACATCACCTATCCGGATAATACTACTGAAGCTGCCACTTTTAGTATCTTACCCTATCCGGTTTTTGCCGGGGGCAAGAGAATAGCCATCCAACGGGGTGGAGGTATGTGCGTTGCCCGCTCTTCACCAGAGAATGAATACGCCGCAGCCCTATTTTTGAAATGGCTTGTCCAACCGAAACAGAATATGCACTTCGTTTCTTCCACCGGCTACTTGCCGGTAACTAAGGCTGCCTTTGAAAAATCTATAGAACAGGAGATTGCCAGCGTCGAAAACGAGAGCATTAAAGAGTTGCTGAAAACGGTCATGCAAATGTATGCGGAATATACTTTTCTAATTCCGCCGAACTATGACCGTTTGGACGAGTTGAGTAAGGCATATGAAACCAGGTTCAAGCAAGCTGCTCTGGAAGGAAGAGCAATTGTCTTGCGGGAAAACCAAGCGGCTTCGGTTATTAGTGAGCACCTTTATCGTGCCTTTATCGGTTTTGGAGAAAGATGAGGAAGGAAATGGAACGCAAAGATGGCTAAACCCGTAAACTCTTTTAGAAAAGTGCTTACTGGAATGCAGCTATTAGGAAAGCTTGGACCTTCCCTGCAAAGGCGGTCATTTGTGTTTTTCCTTTTCTTTCTGATTGCCGTGATGTCAGGGCTTTTATTGATTCTGTTTTCTACCGGGGTTTTTTCTGTTGAACGCAATAAGTTTCGGATTTTTTTACAGAACGAGCTGGGGCATGCTGCGCAAAGTGTGGAGCAAGAGTATGGGGTTCTTTCTGTAGAAGGTGTCCTGTTGGCAGAACGATTGTCAAAGCAGATTGAAATTACGCTGGATACCTTTGGCTTAAATCCTGCTGACCTGAAAAACAACCCTCAATGCCTGGAGCCCCTCCTTGGCCAAACGGTGGGGCTGCTGAGGGCGGCTCTCGAAAAAAACAAAAGCAGCGGGGTTTTTCTGACCTTGAACGCTACTGTCAATCCTTCGTTAATTACTGCGGAGAGTTCACGCGCTGGGCTGTTTCTGAAGAATATGGAACCAAATGTCATCAACATCACTTTTCCCACGATCCGTCTTTTAAAGGGACCCATTTCAATTGCGAGACAAGAAGACCTTGACTTATTACCACAATGGCAAATGGAGTTCAGTGTCCAGCCCGGTGATTTTTTCTTTACCACAATTAATGGCGCAACGGAAAGTGATCTGCCTCTGTCGCGTTTATACTACTGGGATCCCGGTTGCCTGATGACGGGCTGCTATAATAAAGCCATGTTATTATGTGCGCCACTCATTGCCTCGGACGGGACAATTATTGGCGTTTGTGGGTTTGAAGTTAGCGCGATGCTCTTTAAGCTACAACATACCCCCGCCAGCTCGCCCTACACACGCGCCTTCACCATGCTCGCCCCCCTGGTAGATAATACCTTAGATACGTCTAGAGCATTATACGCCGGTCATTTTGCCGCCGCGCCTTCCGGCGATGACGGTTTTTTATCCATTAAGAATCCGGTAGCAGGCATCTTCAGCTATGTGTCTCCGAACGGGACTATTTATTCCGGCTTGCATCACGATATTAATCTGTACCCGAAAGGATCTGTGTTTTCCGGTAATCAGTGGGCCCTGGCTGTCTTGATACCGAATCGGGATCTAGCGGTCAAGTTTATCCGGCAAAGCCGTCCGATACAGATTTTACTTCTGGCATTGTTCATCTTCGGCGTGGGAGCAGCGGCATTACTCAGCCGCAGACACGTGGCACCGGTGGTCGATGCTTTACGAAAGGTAAAAACCGGCAAGGTCACACATCATAAAAAAACCAACATCCAGGAAATCGACGACCTAATGGCCTTTTTAGCAACGCAAGACGAATCGGACGCCTTAGAATCCGACGCCCTCTTGGTGCAGGCAGAAGAAATGACGCAGATTTCCCCCTTGGTTCAGAGCTTTATCGAAAATGTCAAGACTCTTTCTCCAGCTGAGCGAAACGTATTCGAACTTTATTTGCAGGGGTACACCGCCAAGGAGATCACCGATAAGCTGTGCATCTCCATCAATACCATTAAGACTCATAACAAGCGCATCTACTATAAACTAAATGTCAGCTCCCGCAAAGAACTATTGCTTTACGTAAAAATGATCCAAGGGGAGAACCATAAGACGGCGGATGATGCGGATTAGGCGGCGATCCGTGAAAAACAATCGCATTGGTGTTACAAGCTACCGAGTGCTGAATAATTCGGCCACAGCTACTTCCAAGCCTGCAAAAAACACCGACTGAGCGGTTCGGACCGGTTGGGCCGATTGGACCGGTTGCCTCGATTGGTCCGGCGGGCCCGCTTCATAAATCCGGTAGTCCTCGATTTCGCAGTTATCCAGGCGATAGACAATAATGTTTTGCTTCTTTGGATCTATGATCCAGTATTCCTGCACTCCGGACAGGCGATAGGTGTTGAGTTTTTTGATCATGTCCTTAGCACGGGTGCTTTTGGAAAGGATCTCGACGACCAGAGTGGGTGTCCCCATATAGCGATCCCTGTCGTTGACATTTCCCTCTAAATCACAAATCACCAGCAAATCCGGCTGACAGACATCCGGTTCTTGGATGCCCCGCTTGCGAAAATGAACATCAAAGGGGGCCAGGAACACCCTGCACTGCCCAACCTTGCATTGCTTCTGAGCGTCAAAATAGTTGTGGAATATGAGATATAATTTGCCGAGGATTTCCTGATGCGTAATACTCGGCGAGCCCAAGACGTAGATTTCCCCATCAATGAACTCCATTCTCAGCTCGCTTTTTTCATAGATCTGCATGAACTCCTCGTACGACACTTTCTTGCCGTCGTATTGATAATCCAATGCCCTTTCGCGCACGGCAAGATACTGCTCAAAATCCGTAACATATGGCGTCAATCTGGCCACTTTATTTCCATTCCTGGTGATGACTACTTCATTGAACTCTTCGACAAAGGCAAGATACTTCCCAAAATTCTGTTTTAGCTCCGTCGCAGTCACAACAGATTTCTCCTGACTTCCCATGTGATCACCCCCAGAAAAGTATACCAGAAAGGAAATAATCGCACAATATTATTGTGCGATTATGATAGGTAAGATGTACAGTTTACATTTGTTATTGTGCGATCTCTTAAAAAAATCTACTTAGCATCACTGCTCATTTTCCTCCGGAATACAATGACAGCTAATGCCAGTATACCGGTTGCGTAACCAATCACCCACCAGAGGTCCGGGAAAATGGCGGCATAATTGCCTGAAACAGCGGCCCTGGCGGCATTAACCGCATGCACAAAAGGCAGTGCGTCAGCCACAGTCTTGAAGGCTCCTCCCACCAAGTTCAGATCAAACCATGTGCCACTCAGCCAGGCACTCAAATTAGTCAGCAATGCGCCGCAAATACCGCCAACCTGTTTATCATTAAGCAGACTGCCTGCCAGTAGTCCGATAGCAATAAACAGGACTGCTGCGGGAATGAGCGTTATAAGTGCGATCAGTACATTGACTTTCACTGCCATGCCCAGGAAAAATGCAGCGCCAAAACAGGCCATACTCTGCAAAATCGCCATCGGAAAAAGCGGCATGGTATATCCCAGAATAAAATCAGACGCCGACAGGGGCGAGGCAAATAAACGCATCAGAAATGATGTACCCCGGTCTTTGGCGATTAAGGTGCCAGAGAAAAGAGAGATAAAAGACAGGCCAAAAACTGCCAGACCAGGAGCAAGTTTTTCAATTTCAAACAGGCTGACTGGAATATTTGCCTGAATAGCAGAAAGCAGCAGCATCAAAACCAGGGGAAACCCAAGGCCAAAAGCCAGATTGAGCGGATCTCTGAGCAATTCTTTACGATTGCGTGCAGCAAATGCCAATGATTTCATAATTCAACCCCGCTTTCAGCAGCCAGCGCTACAAATGCATCTTCGAACTTTTGCGTGTGAGTGCCAGCCATCAGCTCCTGGGCAGTTCCAACTGCTTTGAGTCGGCCTTTGGCCATGATGGCAATTCTGTCTGACAATGCCTCGGCTTCTTCCAGATAATGTGTTGTCAGAATGATCGTTACTTTGCCTTTCAGACTGCGGATTACGCCCCACAACTCACGTCTGGCCAAGACGTCCAACCCTAGAGTCGGTTCGTCCAAAAACAGAATCTGGGGATCTGAAATGAGAGCCATGGCGATACTGAGCCGCCTCTGCCATCCTCCGGAGAGTGTCTTCGCCCTGTCTCTGGCAATATCGGACATACCAAAGCGCCGGATCATTTCGTCCGCCTTTTCGGCCGCCTCTTTCTTGCTGCGGCCGTATAAGCGCGCAATAGTCTCCAGATTCTCTGCGACAATCAGGTTAGGGGCAACGGCGGTTTCCTGAGGGGAAATATTGATTTTGCTCTTGACAGCATACGGATCACTGACGATGCTGTCGCCAAGCAATTGCGCATCGCCGCTGGTCGGTTTGCTTAGGCCACAGAGCATCTTAATTGTGGTTGTCTTACCGGCCCCATTGACACCCAGCAAAGAAAAAAGCTCACCTTGCTCAATTGTCATACTCAGTCGATCAACAACAGTGCGTACACCATATTTCTTGGTTAAATCCGTGGTGATAATTGCACTCATTCTTGCTCTTCCTCCGGTTTTCCCTGTGCTGCGAAAATGGCGTTAGCAAATTGTATAAACTCTTCGTTGCGCACAATAGCAATGCCCCGCTCTTTGTCGGCAAGCAGCAGCAATGTGTCGCCGGGCTTAATATTAAAGATATCCCGCGCTCCTTTTGGAATTACGATTTGCCCTTTCTCCCCCACTTTAACAGTGCTCATGAATTTTCCATCTGGTCTCTCCATTCAAAACACCCCCATTTATGGCGTTGTGCAGCCGATGTCCGTCGACATTATTACCCCAACTTAGACTGGGGGTCTAGTTGTCGCGGATAATGCGATCCGGATTGCGATGCGGCCAATTTGCCCTTACTAAAGTTTTGCCCAAATTTCTCGTATAACCAGTACAACTTGTATTACATGCATATTCTAGATAACTTGTATGTCTTGTATAATTTGTATAACTTGTGATACTCACATTCTACCTTCATCCAGCCTTACTGTCAAGCCCGACAACCCAGAGTAGAACCGCCAGCCAAACTGTAAAGGATATTGGCTGTGGGGCAGCGAATCATCGTATGCAAAAGTTGCATAGTCTTGAGTACCAAAAAAATAAAAATTGACAAACCTTCTCCGAGCTATGTCGCCTGCAGTCGCAAGGATATGGCGTCATAGCCGATAGGGTGCAATTGGAAACGGTTGCGCCTCCCTTTTGGAAAGGAGAGTGGGCTATTTGAGTTTTCTAAAAATCGAGCCGGGTTAAGCGCAAATACCATGCGTTAGCCTGGCTTTCTGTTTTCCGTTTTCATTTTCAACCTTTTGGAACACACGGAAAACCAGACTGCAAACGCAATTTTCTAACGGCACTAACATCATCAAGCGTACTCAGGCTAAGTACCTAGTAAACAGTTGAGGTGAAAAATATTGCCTAATGGAATTTTTAAAATCAGCAAACCGATGAACGAACCGGAATTAACATATACGCCCGGAGGCCAGGAACGGGATGAACTTAAGAAACACCTTGCCCGGCTTGGAAAGAGTGAGGTTGAAATACCTCTGGTTATCGGCAGCCGCAAAATATATACCGGCCGAACTGCCAAATGCGTTATACCCCATCGCAAAGACTGCGTAATCGGTACATTTCACATGGCTGGCGAGAATGAAGTGCAAGAAGCGATCAAGGCTGCGCTTGCCGCGCGCCGGGAATGGGAATCTATGCCCTGGGAGCATCGTGCCGCTATCTTTCTTAAGGCAGCTGAAATAATCGCCGGTCCTGGCCGCAGTACGTTGAACGCCGGCACAATGTTATGCCAGAGCAAGACAGCCCATCAGGCGGAAATTGATGTAGTCTGCGAACTTGCGGATATGCTGCGTTTCAACACATATTTTATGAACGAGATTTATGCTGAACAGCCAATCTCGGCGCGAGGTTCCTGGAACCGTATGGAGTACAGGCCTTTGGAAGGTTTCGTGCTGGCGGTGACACCTTTTAACTTTACTTCGATAGCAGGCAATCTGCCTACCAGCGCTGCCATCGCAGGAAATGTGGTGCTTTGGAAACCGGCTTCTTCCGCGGTGTATTCTTCCTATCAGGTAATGCAGGTTCTTCAGGAAGCCGGTCTACCCCCCGGAGTCATTAACTTCATCCCCGGTCCAGGCAATATAATCGGAGAAGGCACTTTTTCACATCCTTGGTTTGCCGGTTTGCACTTTACTGGATCCACGGCGACATTCCAATCGATGTGGCTTTCGGTCGCCAAAAACCTGCCTAATTACCGTTCTTACCCCAAGTTGGTTGGGGAAACTGGCGGCAAGGACTTTGTGTTTGCCCATCCTTCCGCTGCTATTGAACCGCTGGTAACCGCTCTGGTGAGAGGTGCCTTCGAGTTTCAGGGACAGAAATGCTCGGCAGCTTCCCGGGCATATATTCCCTGCAGCATCTGGCCTGAAGTAAAAAAGCGACTGATCGAAGAAGTCAACTCAATCAAAATGGGCGACGTTGAGGATTTCACGAACTTCATGGGAGCAGTGATTGATGCCGGTGCCTATCAGTCGATCAAATCATATATCGATTACGCCAAACAATCAGGCCAAGCGGAGGTTATCTGCGGTGGCGGCTGTGACGACACTGTTGGCTACTTCGTCCAACCAACCGTAATAGTGACGACCAACCCTCATTTCAAAACCATGGTGGAAGAAATCTTCGGCCCGGTATTAACAATTTATGTCTATCCGGATGAAAGCTTGGACGCCGCTCTGGATCTATGCGATTCCACTTCAATCTACGGGTTGACCGGCGCTGTTTTTGCCCAGTCTCGTAGTGCGATCGTTGAGCTTGAAAAGCGCTTGGCGCACGCTGCCGGCAACTTTTATATTAATGATCGCCCTACCGGAGCTGTCATTGGCCAGCAGCCTTTTGGCGGTGCCAGAGCTTCCGGTACCAACGATAAGGCCGGATCCAAACTCAACATGCTACGCTGGGTCAACCCCAGGACTATCAAAGAGAACTTGAACCCGCCAATCGGCTACCGGTATCGGTTCATGGATGAGTCATAAGTCACATATCTGTTCTTCCTTTTCCGGCCTGCCTGATCTGTCCAATCTGTACGGCCTGTCAAGCAGCCTTTTTAATCTGGCAGCTCTGTGATAAAATAGGTATAAGAAATCCTTGGGGAGTGAACGGAATGGAAGATTCCAAAGTAGCCGTGATCCTGGAGGATCTCAGATCACAGTTTAGGGTGTTCGGCGAAGGGTTGCAGACGCTCAATGAAAAGTCCGACAGAATAGATCGAAAACTGGAGGCGCACATCGAGGAAAACCGCCGCCAATTTGATCAAAATACGCTGGAGCACCGACAGATTGCACAGGACCTTCGGCAAAATGCGCAAGAGCATCGCCTGATGCTGCAAATGATCAAGGAACTAAACGAGGAGCAAAACAAGCTCAAACAGGCAAAATAGCAGCTTTTGTGCCCTCCTCAAGGACAGACTCCCCAACTGCGACATGACCTTGACTGGACCACGACCTTTACAATACTCGGCACACAGCAATAACCGCCTTGAAACCGAAGAATGTTGGCTTCAAGGCGGTTTTTCATTCAATTATGCGCATACTATTCACGATGCATTGATCCCAGCCAAGGCACTGGAGGATTAATCGTGAAACTTGCGGATTTAATGGTTAAGCGACGTAATCCCTTTCTTGCCACTGCCCGGCTATCCGGGATCCTGTGCAGGCGCAGAAGCTATTTCAAAGGCCGCCGCCATGATTGCCGCCAAGCCTCTCACGAACGATCTGCGCGTTCTGCGCGATCGGCGCGATCAGCCAGGCCCTCCCGCACTCTTTCAAACAAATACGGTTGAATTGCCGGATAAGTCAATTTCTCGGGCAGATTATCCGCCACGATAATCTCCTTGATTTCCATCTCTTTCGGCAATTCACCCAGAGCGTTCACTTCGGCAAAGAAGAGCTTTCCGTAAGTTTTGACTCCATCCCGAGTAACCGAATATACGCAAACCGGCGCTAGAGCGAAATCAGCGGCACCAGTCTCTTCCTGCAGTTCGCGCCTGGCCGTATCATTGATATCCTCGCCAGGCTCCCTGTGTCCGCCGGGGATTTCATATGTATCGCGGAGTTTGTGACGGCAGAAAATCCACTGGCCGCGATAGCGCGCCGCAATAACAGCAAACTTCAGCTGATCATTAGCAATGTGGATCGCGTCATCTGAGTTATGAAAGTTGATTATGATACTCATCATTTTACCTCAGCATTGGGGACTTTGATAAATGTCTTTCCATTACAATCCCAGTCGTAATTGCCAGCAACCGTAAACTGGCTCCCCGCGCCTGTAAAATCAAATTTCAGGGTGACCGGAAATGAAATCAATTCAAACTGATCGTCGCCGATATATTTCATAGGCATATAAGGCCAAAATAAAGAGGTATAGAAACACTTAGCGCTATCGTCAAATCCTATCTTCCAGAGTCCTTTGCCATCCTGAATCCGGTAAGCACCGCAATACTTCTCAATTTGTGGCAGGGCAGGCTCTTCCCTGCGAAACTGGTATCCGGCTGCCTCTGTGATTTCGCGAATATACTGTTCCCATTGTTCCTCTGTTGTGTCTACTTTTAACTTGGCACAAGACAACTGGGCAAATGTTTGTTCCATTTGTTCCTGTTCATATAATAATCCCTCAAAAATGCTGACGCCGTCATCCTCTTCGGCATGCGGGTGCGCTTTAAGATAACCGGATGGCAGCGGAAGCCCAAGTATTAAATCCCGCCAACGTTCGCCGCGTGCTTTAAACGCTTTTTCAAAGCTTGCTTTCAGATCTGGCCTGTGCAAAAAGACAATCAATGGATTAAGCGGTTGAATTATCTCCAGGATTTGACCGAAATAGTTCATAATCTGCTCTGCATCCCAAACACTTTGCAGGAGATACCTGTCTACTGAATGCAGCAAGCAACCCTCCATAACAAAGACCTGGCCGCTTTGCCTGATAATTTCGGTCAGCCTGCGCCATTTATCCAGCATCAACTGCCGGTTTAATTCCATGCCATCCAATGAGTTTATGTCGCCAGCTTCGAACTCGCCTTCTCTGATCGGATGCTTTTCACATTCTTCATGAAGCCAGCAGGCTTGATCCTGATTAACAAGTTGTTGGTACACACTCTTTGATATTGTCGATTTCCCGACCGTTGAATGTCCGTCAATGATAATTAATTGATGCCGCATTTTTTGCCTCCGTTTTTAGAGCCCCAATTCTCCATCTATTGATTCTCCGCGTTAGCCCCTCCTACCCGAGATAATACCGGGGCTTGCCCTTGGATTTGTTCTTATACTCAATGGCTTCCTCCGGACAGCCGCAGATGCAAGCCATGCAATGGGTGCATTCCCCGCCCCACTCTGGCTTACCTTCCAGCAGCTGAATATTGTTCAGCGGACAGAGCCGGACGCATTTTCCGCATGCCACACATTTTTCAGTCACGTAAAAGCCTTTGGCACTAATAAAGAAGCGATAAAATATAGGGTTAACAACGCTGCTCAAGAATCTGCCCGCCAGCGTCACGGTTTCAGTAGGCAGTTGCTGCCCATTCTTGATGTATTCCGCGATACTGCGCATACCAGGTTCCGCTTTTTCGATAATCGCCTCAGCTTGCGCCTTGTCCGGCACTGCGAACATGGCGATGTAGTTTTCCGGCATGACAACCGAAGCTAGTCCCATAAAAACAAGGCCCCTCTCGGCACAAAGCTCTTTAACATAGGCGGCGGCATTCCCTGTCCCATCCCCGCAGGTCATCACAAAATAGGCTTTGTTGTTGCCGCCGAAGTCCGTTTCACGAATGAATTTGCTTACGAGCCTTGGTATTCTCCACCCATAGGTCGGTGTCACAAACACAAAAGGCTTTTCCGACACCAGCGGCTT
>NZ_DCEA01000087.1:2595-2820 GCF_002316705.1 Syntrophomonas sp. UBA1041 | reverse complement strand
ACCAGCGGCTTGCCGAGGCCGGTCTTTATCAGATCATTCAACGCCACGATCTCGTCGTCGCCGCCAATGGCGGAGTTGATCATATTAGCCACATAACGGCTGTTGCCGGTACCGCTGAAATAGATAACCATATGCCTCATCTCTCCCTGTCCAGCTATCAACTATAGTTCTGCCAATTTGTATATTTCGATGCCTTATCCGAAACTCATTCCTGATTTTTTGATT
>NZ_DCEA01000087.1:0-2391 GCF_002316705.1 Syntrophomonas sp. UBA1041 | reverse complement strand
TATACGGACGAAAATGAAAAAAATATAAAAAAGCGGCCCTGAAAGGGCCGCAAAACGAAGTCGCAATAAGGCGTTATGCAGGCGCGCCGTCAAACACGATAGCCGCGACGTGGTGGTGACTCATCACAGCCAGGTACACACAACCCGAATACGATATCATCAGCCGCCTGACCTGCTCCGGATTTCGTGGCGACGAAACCTTGTACTGGAATCAGCGGAACCTGAGCTTCATTGAAATAGTAGCAAAACCTCCAGGTCTCGCCTGGACCAAGTTCGCTCTCCGTAAATCCCATATCCGTCTTCATACCATATACCGCGAAACCATCAGGAAACCCGGGGGCGAATTGGATGAATTGTGCAATTACTGTCGGGTCGGATGTATCGAACAGGACAACATTGTTTACTACATCGGTTACGGTGAAACGAGTTAATTGCGCCAAAGTCAATTGGGGACATGTTTGGATGTCCCAATGGCTTAAAGCAGGACCTGTTTCTCCGGTGAAGGCTATATCCCAACACCAGCGGACAATTCCTCCGCCTACATCGGTAGCGCCGACGAATGTGATTGTAAAGTTTTCCACAACTACGGAGGTTCCGGGGTTACATACCATGATAACCACTCCTGTCTTTTCTATCTGATCGCATTCACAATTTCTATGCGTGCAACCGCAATATCGCCCAAGATCAAGCTCAACGCCTGACGCCGAAAGGGAGTTGAATTAAACACAAATTGCAGATTATCCGTCAATGCCGATAGTACCACCAATGTTTCCTGCACTAAGCCCATCTTCAGCAATTTGATCGCCAGAGCGACGGAATGCAGCAATTGATCCCTCAATGCCGATGGACCAATCTGGGCCCTTATTTTTCCGGCTACGATCTCCAGTGCCAAAGTAGACACCACCACGCAAATCGGCGGAGTTACTGTCGGGGCAACTGTCGGTGAGACAGTAGGCGTTGGCGTTGGAATCAGAATCTGATCTTCAAAAACAATTTTGACTGTGACTGTGAGTATGAGCGTTTCGTCGAATGTACCGGCAGCCGGATCCAGGGTCAAATACTCCTGGGCTTTTATATCATAGATTTGGCACCGCAAGCGCCTCAGGATATCCGGCTGGATCTGACTAGGCCGGCATCCTGCGACCATGGCTTCCGGGAAAGTAATATTGAAACCGTATTCCAGCGTGACCGACGGCAGTCCGGGACGATCCACGGCAATATCTTTGGAAATGAATGCGTCCGCCGTGAAAAAGAACCGGTCATTGGCTAAGTCAGTCCGCAATTTGCACTCGGTGATCGCTGCTTCCACTACCGTCCGGTCAGGATCTATCGTGCTTCCGGGCGGCAGTTCGGGCTGGATCGGCACCCCCCGCTCAATATCTCTCAGAATGATTATTTCATCACAAGCTACACGGTCAGCTTTAAAACGATCAAATAAGGCCATTTAGTCCGCACGGACTCCCTTTTTATTGCTAAACACAGATAAAAGCCTTTCAAATATCACTCTCAGTAGCTTGTGTGAACTGGCATCGCCCTGCACTGGTTTTTTACGCCCGGCAAAGTCCGGAGCAGGAACGGGATCGGGATCGGCGGGGGGGCCGATTCTGACCGTTGCCTTAACTCTGACAGGCCCGTCGGTTATTACAGGAAGTTTAAGGGATGTCATGTCACTGGCACCTCCTTCGGGATAGCCGGGGATCTGTATCCCCGGCTCCTGACACCGCTTAAACACATTTAATCAGGAAACTGTACGTTAATATCCGTACCGCTTAGGACCACGCTGTTAGCGGGCGGACACAACGCCACCATGATCTGATCAAAAACCACCAGTTTTAGTTTGACGGCCGCTTGTATTAAGATATCAAAGGTCCCGGCGACGGCGTCAAAGGTGAGTACCGGTGGAGCAACCATTGTGATATCAAAATCTGACAAAATGCGCGCCGCAGCTCATCCGGCGTTAATCCTGTCACGTCCAGCTTTGGTAAAGTGAAAGGTCCAAATGTTCTAATGAATGAAAACTCGAAATTGCGGGTTGTTCCGTCCGATAGGCTGCCGGTGAACTCGATAATGAAATTCGCCCGCAGTGTTACGGTAGGCGGGATCATGAGATTCGGGTCTCCAAAATCTACATCACAGTCCAAAATATCGATCTGGATTACCGGATTTGTCACCCCAACAAGGGTAGCGCCTCCCAAATCCAAGGGGACATCCGTTTCATTTTCTGTTATAAAAAGCCTTTGATCGTAAAGGACTCGTTCAGTTTTGATGCGCTGACACATTCCCACGGGAAAACACACCTCCTAAGTATCCTGGCTCAGTTTATTCCCGTCAATAAAACAAATAACGGGACCGGGGCACATTTAGCTTCAAGTTAATTGACATTGTAAATGC